>NC_005070.1:2172500-2434428 GCF_000195975.1 Parasynechococcus marenigrum WH 8102 | reverse complement strand
GATTCCAGTTATGACCAAGGCTGATAGCAGCATTGAGCTGAGGAGAATGAATCGGGTGCTGGGGAAGAGGAACGTGTTTTCCACTTCTTCACTGCTTGTGGAGAAAAGCTGACGCACCGGTGCGTCGAGTTTGGTCGTTCTTTCCCCAGCCTGTTGAGCGATTTGTAGGTGGTCTTCCCCAGTCGCTTTGTCGGTTGGTCGGTGGTTTAAAGCAAAAAAAAGACCCCTTTCGGGGTCGTGAGGGATCAGACAGGTGTTGATTTAAAAACCCATGACTCCCGCCACCGTGGCGAGATCGGGGTTCAGGTCTGTATGGAAGGCGGCATCGTTGTTGTTGATGGCGCAATCCGGATCCTTCAGGCCATTGCCGGTGAGCACGCAGACCACGGTCGCTCCCGCCGGGACCTCATCTTTCCGCTTTAACAGACCTGCGACGGAGGCTGCACTGGCCGGTTCGCAGAAGATGCCTTCCTGGCCACCCAGAAGCTTGTAGGCCTCAATGATTTCGGCATCGGTGACGTCGAGGAAGGCACCGTTGCTGGCTTGACGAGCGGCGATCGCTTTGGCGCGGTTCACCGGATTGCCGATGCGAATCGCGGTTGCAATCGTGTCCGGATCGCTCACGGTGGTGTCGTTGACCAACGGTGCGGAGCCGCTGGCCTGGAAGCCCATCATGCGCGGCAGTGTGCGGCTGTGACCGGCTTGTCGGTATTCCTGGAACCCCATCCAGTAGGCCGTGATGTTGCCGGCGTTGCCCATGGGGATGCACAGCCAATCGGGGGCATCACCAAGGGCATCGACGACTTCAAAGGCAGCGGTTTTCTGGCCCTGAAGTCGGTAGGGGTTCACTGAGTTCACCAGCGTCACGGGGTACTTCTCCGCTGCTTCGCGAACGATGTCCAGAGCGCGGTCGAAATTGCCGCGAATCGCCAGAACCTCAGCGCCGTAGACGAGGGCCTGCGCCAGTTTTCCCTGGGCGACGTATCCGTCGGGGATCAGCACGAAGGCCCGCATGCCACCGCGACGGGCGTAGGCCGCGGCTGCTGCACTGGTGTTGCCGGTACTGGCGCAGATCACAGCCTCGCAGCCGGCTTCCTTGGCCTTGCTGATGGCCATGGTCATGCCCCGATCCTTGAAGGATCCGGTCGGGTTGAGACCGTCGTACTTGACGAAGACCTTCACACCCTTGCCGATCCGCTCCTCGATTGCGGGTACAGGGATCAGTGGAGTCGCCCCCTCCCTGAGGGTGATCACGGGCGTGGTGGAGGTCACCGGTAGCCAAGCTCTGTAGGCCTCGATCAGACCGGGCCAGTCCTGCATCACAGGGGTGGCCGCAAAGCGCCGACGGAGGTTCTGGAACAGGGACACCGGATGCTGCTTGGAATCAGGCGGAATCTACGAGGTTTAGGGCTTGGCTTCCTTCAGGCCGTCCAGGGGTGAATCGGAGAAGAACTGCACCAGTCCTGAAATGGATTGGGCTTTATCGATCACGGAAAACAGGGCCGGAAGGTTCACAGCCAACACCTCATTGGGATAAGCCTTGAGGAAATCCACGGCGGTCAGTCCGTCACCGCTGTTGTGGAGTCCGTTGATCACGGCAGCCCGCAACGCGGGGATGCTGACCTCCGGTTGAGGTGTATAGATCGGATAGAGGATCTGTCCCACACGTCGGATGATCGCTTCACCAATACGGGTGTTGATCAGACGACTGGTGAGAACCAGAGGCAGATCCAGTTTTTGGTTGAGGAGTTTGGCGACGTTTTCAGGATCCTGTTTGGACAAAACCAGCAGCTGCTCCAGCAGACCTCTCGCTTCACCGGTGTTGGCCAGATGCTCGATGTCCTTAACGGGGATTGAGCGCCGAAAGGCTCCACTGACCAGTGCAACGTTCTTGGCCGCCAGGGCTGGGCTGGCCAGGGCGATGAGCCCAATGCCCCAACTTGCGACCAGGGCGATCGCCCGGCAGCGACGGGTTTTGACGGTTGGCATGAACCCTGGAGCAATGCCCAGAACTTAGGTGGACACTCCAGCAGCAACCCTCACGAGGCGGACAACTCCTCGTTCGGCCAGACCCTGAGCTACCTGAACACCCATCCGACGGGTGTCCGGTTCATTGAGCAGCCTCGGCATCCGTTTCAGCAGTAGGTCGGGCGTGAAGTCCGGTAGAGATTGGAGAACGTTGATCAGTTCACGAATTGGTTCCAACTGCAGCAGTGGATCGGCAGGGGGCAGTCCTCGAGACTGGAAGGCGTTGGGTTGGATTCGCTTAGGCAAGCGGCGTCCGAGCCGTTGCACGGTCGACCAGCCGATGGCGTCGAGGCGATCCACAGTGGCCTCGACAAGTTGATCCCTGAGCAAACCGGCTTTGGGAGAGAACAGGAAATCGAGAAGCTGATCAAGCAGGGCTTCGAGGTCCAGCTGTGCCTGGCTGGCTGCACTGGACACCAGATTTTCCAGACGTGTCCAGCGGAATGCGTCACCGTCGAACAACATTTCCTTGAGGCTCTGCCGCAATTGCGGATCGGGATCCTCCATCAATCTCCGGGCGAAATAGGGATACGCGGCGCCAAGGATCTTGAACTGTGGGTCGACGCTCAAGGCGATGCCTTCAAGCGTGACCAGGGAGCGGATGATCAGTGCGTAATAGGGCGGGACGCGGAAGGGGAATTTGTACATCACACCGGACATGTCGTCAGTCACGGCCTTGAAGTCCATGCGATTGACCCCAGCTTCCAGGGCCTGACTGAATACGGATTCGAATGCCGGAACGATCGGCTCGAGATTGACGTCTTCCGCGAGGAAACCAAGGGTGACGAAGTCTTTAGAGAGCTTTCCGAAGTTGCGGTTCACCAGGTGCACCACCGCCTGAATCAATCCGGTGCGGGACTCACGGCTGACTTCACTCATCATCCCGAAATCCAGGTAGCAGAGCCGGCCATCTTCAAGGGCCAGCAGGTTGCCCGGATGAGGGTCGGCATGGAAGAAGCCGTGCTCCAGCAATTGCTGCAAGCTGCAGTTCACACCGACATCCACCATGTCGTCGGGGTCAATGCCAAGCTCACGGACCGCATCGAGATTGGTGAGCTTCACCCCATCTATCCACTCCATCGTCAGTACCCGACGGCTGGTGGCCTCGTGGAAGATTGCCGGTACAGCGATGCGAGGATTGTGGCGATGCAGCTCAGCGAATTTTTCAGCGTTAGCCGCCTCATTGAGGTAGTCCATCTCTTCGAACACCCGACGGCCTAATTCATCGATCAGGGCAACCAGGTCACTGCGGATCAGGCCGATATTGCTGTTCAACCAGGCGGCGATGTTGCGGACGATGTAAAGATCCAGCGTGATCTGTTCGCGCAGACCGGGTCGCTGGACTTTCACCGCAACCTTCTGACCATTGTTGAGAACCCCGCGGTGCACCTGCCCCAGTGAGGCTGCAGAGATCGGCTCCCGGTCGAGCTGCTCATAGAGCTCATCAACCGGAGCACCGAGGTCCTCTTCGATACAAGCCATGGCCAGATCGCTGTCGAAACCCGGCAATTGATCCTGCAGTTGTGAGAGTTCCTCCAACAACAAAGGAGGCACGATGTCGGGTCGGGTGGACAGGGCCTGGCCAGCTTTGATGAAGGCGGGTCCCAAATCCACCAGCAGTTCAGCGCATTCGCGGGCGCGGCTCCGGGCCCGTTCTTCATCCTTCAGCAGCTGGAACAGCCAGTCGAAGGCCACGCCGAGCAGCAGCAATCCGATTGGGACAAGGGTCTGCCACAGGCGGCGGATCAGCCGCTGGGGATGACCGGCATAGATCCTGGTGATGGCAGCGGGGTCGTACTCGAGCAGACCAGCAGCTTCGATGAAATCCCCAAGCTCCGCTGTCATCGTTAAAGGGGTTTGGTGCACCCCTTCTAAACGACGCGAGCCGTCGCTACGGTCGGCATCACCACCGGGGATGGCGTGCTCACCGGTCTGCAGCTGCAGAACATCGCCCTGATCGATCGGCTCGAACTGGAGTTTGGATCGGGTTTCACGGTGCTCACCGGTGAAACTGGTGCTGGAAAATCGCTCCTCCTCGACGCCCTTGATGCGGTGCTGGGTGGTGCTCAGGGATCTGCTGGCCAGCGCTTGCTGCGCGAGGGATCCGAGCGCTCGCGGATCGAAGCCAGTTTTCAGCTCACGCCGATTCTGCGGGCTTGGTTGTCCGACGGGGATTTCGAGTCGGAGGACGAGCTTCTGGTCAGCCGGGAATGGAAACGTCTGGACGGCGAACGTTGGTCCAGCCGTTCGCGGCTCAATGGCACGCCGGTCAACCGTCAGCAGCTGTTGTCCCTGCGGCCGCTGTTGATCGATCTCACGGTGCAGGGTCAGACCCAGCTGTTGTCCAAGCCCGGGCAACAGCGTCAATGGCTGGATCGTTTAGGGGGTTCATCTCTGGCGGCATTAAGAGCTGATGTGGCCGCGGCCTGGCAGGGGTGGTGTGAATCAGCAACGGCCCTTGAGGCGGTTGAACGGGAACAGCAGCGTTGCGAGGAGGAAAGGGCTGAGCAGGAGGCCTTGCTCGAGCAGCTAGAGGCGGCCGGTCTGGAGGATCCTGGTGAACAGGAGCAGCTGGAACAGGACCAGGATCGATTGGTCCATGGTGTGCGTTTGCAGGAGGGACTGGCCCAGTTGTTTCGTCGTTTCAGGGACGGTGCGGACCAGGCCCCGTCACTGCAGGACCATCTCGCAGCTTCGGTTCAGGAGCTGCAGGTGATGGCTCAACTGGACGGTTCCCTGACGGGGGTGAAGGATCAGGCTCTGGATCTGGAGGCGAATGTTGAGGAGCTTCTGCGGTCCCTCGATCACTACAGCCTGGCTTTGGAGAGTGACCCGGAGCATCTCGATCGGATTCAGGAGCGACTGGCGGAACTGAAGCGGCTGCAGCGTCGTCATGGCCTTGATCTGGCGGGGTTGATCGACCGTCGCGATGGTTTACGGCAGCGGTTGGGGGATAGGGGATTCGAAGCGGATCTTCAGCGGCTGCGGATGGTCGAACAGTCGCAACGCCAGCAACGGGATCAAGCCAATGCCGCCCTGCGACAGGCCCGTTCTCAGGCTGCCATCGATCTCCAGGCTTCCTTGCTCAAGCTGTTGCCACCAATGGGCCTCGCCAATGTGCGTTTTGAGGTGGATCTGCGTTATGCCGAACCGGCAGACCATGGAGCGGATGCTGTCTCTTTTCTGTTTTCCGCGAATCCCGGTCAGCCACTGGCACCGTTGGTGGAAGTGGCGTCTGGCGGTGAGATGTCGCGTTTTCTGTTGGCGTTGAAGACGACCCTTGCCGCAGTGGACGGTTCCAGCACGCTGCTGTTCGACGAGATCGATGCTGGCGTCAGTGGCCGCGTCAGTGGAGCGATGGCCGATTTGTTGCGCAGCCTCGGTGAGCAACGTCAGGTGTTTTGTGTGACCCACCAACCCCTGGTGGCAGCGGCTGCGGATCACCATTTAAGGATCAACAAGGAGGTGAAGGAAGGCGTCACCTATTCGCGAGTGTCCCGACTGCGGGACACTCGCGAGCGCCAGCAGGAACTGGCTGAACTCGCGGGTGGAGATCAGGCTGATCTTTATGCAGCCAGCCTCCTGGCCCAGCGTTCAGCCTGAGTTCAGCCTTTCTTCTTAAGCTCATGTGCTTTCGATCGGGGCCCGATGGTGCGAGCTGCTGCCAAGAGCACGGATCGAACGGCTCCTGTGAATCTGTCCGGCGGCAGCCTGGAGGATGTGATCCGGGTGCGTGGCGCTCGCCAGCACAACCTCAAGAACGTCGACGTCACCATTCCCCGCAACAAGCTGGTGGTGTTCACCGGCGTTAGTGGCAGCGGCAAAAGCTCGCTCGCTTTTGACACGATTTTTGCGGAAGGTCAGCGCCGCTACGTCGAGAGTTTGTCCGCTTACGCCCGACAGTTCCTGGGCCAGGTGGACAAGCCAGATGTGGACGCCATTGAGGGGCTGTCTCCTGCGATTTCGATCGATCAGAAATCCACCAGCCACAACCCCCGCTCCACCGTCGGAACGGTCACGGAAATCCAGGACTACCTGCGCCTGTTGTTTGGCCGCGCTGGTGAGCCCCATTGCCCGCAGTGTGATCGCTCGATCCGTCCTCAGAGCATCGACGAGATGGTCGATCAGATCCTGGTGCTGCCGGAGGGCACCCGCTATCAGCTGCTGGCTCCCGTGGTTCGGGGCAAGAAGGGCACCCACACCAAGATGATCAGCGGCCTCGCTGCTGAGGGCTTCGCCCGGGTGCGCATCGATGGCGAGGTCCGCGAGCTGGCGGACAACATCGAATTGGACAAGAACCACAGCCACAACATCGAAGTGGTGGTGGATCGGCTGGTGGCCCGCGACGGCATTCAGGAACGTCTCACCGATTCATTGCGCACCGTTCTCAAACGGGGGGATGGACTCGCCCTGGTTGAAGTTGTGCCGAAGAAGGGAGAGGAGCTCCCCGATGGTGTGGAGCGAGAGCGCCTTTATTCCGAAAAATTCGCTTGCCCGGTCCATGGCGCGGTCATGGACGAGTTGTCCCCGAGGTTGTTCTCGTTCAATAGCCCCTATGGGGCCTGTGAGGCCTGCCACGGCATCGGTCATCTGCGGAAATTCACTGTGGATCGGGTCATTCCAGATCCCACTCAGCCGGTGTATTCGGCGGTTGCTCCCTGGGCGGAAAAGGACAACAGCTATTACTTCTCCTTGCTCTATTCCGTGGGAGAGGCCTTTGGCTTCGAGATCAAGACTCCATGGAACCAGCTCACCGATGAGCAACGTGATGTGTTGCTGCACGGCAGTCGCGAACCGATCCTGATTCAGGCCGATAGCCGTTACCGCAAGGGCAAGGCGGGCTACAACCGGCCTTTTGAGGGAATCCTGCCGATCCTTGAGCGTCAGCTGCGTGACGCCAGCGGAGAGGCCCAGCGTCAGAAGCTGGAGAAATTTCTTGAGTTGGTCCCGTGCGAGGCCTGCGCCGGTCAGCGGCTGCGGCCGGAAGCCCTCGCCGTGAAGGTGGGCCCTTTCTGCATTCCTGAGCTGACGGCCGTCAGCGTTGGTCAGACCCTTGACCGCATCGAGCAGTTGATGGGGGTTGGCAGCCATGAGGGTGCCAACCCATTGCTGAATGATCGCCAGATTCAGATCGGTGATCTGGTGCTGCGGGAGATCCGGCTGAGGTTGAAGTTTCTGTTGGATGTGGGGCTCGACTACCTGAGCCTGGATCGGCCGGCGATGACGCTGTCCGGTGGAGAAGCGCAGCGGATCCGTCTGGCCACTCAGATCGGTGCCGGTCTCACCGGTGTTCTGTATGTGCTCGATGAGCCGAGCATCGGTCTGCACCAGCGGGACAACGATCGTTTGCTGAACACCCTCGTGCGCCTGAGAGACCTGGGCAACACGCTGGTGGTGGTTGAGCACGACGAAGACACCATCCGTGCTGCCGATCACGTGGTGGATATCGGCCCCGGCGCGGGCGTGCATGGGGGCCACATCGTGGCGGAAGGCAGTTTCGAAGATCTGATCAACAGCGAAGCGTCGCTGACCGGTGCCTACCTCAGCGGTCGCCGCTCGATTCCGACACCTGCGGAACGACGCCAGAGCGGTACCCGTTCGCTCAAGTTGCTCGATTGCAACCGCAACAACCTCAAGAACGTCAGTGTGGAGTTTCCCCTCGGTCGGCTGGTGTCCGTCACCGGGGTGAGCGGCAGCGGCAAGAGCACCTTGGTGAATGAATTGCTCCACCCTGCACTCGAGAACGGCCTGGGGATGAAGGTTCCCTTTCCGCAGGGACTCGCTGAATTGCGGGGGTTGAAGTCAATCGACAAGGTGATCGTGATTGACCAGTCACCGATCGGTCGCACGCCACGCTCCAATCCCGCCACTTACACCGGTGCTTTCGACCCGATCCGTCAGGTGTTTGCTGCCACGGTGGAGGCCAAGGCCCGCGGCTATCAGGTGGGGCAATTCAGCTTCAACGTGAAGGGCGGTCGCTGTGAGGCTTGCCGCGGTCAGGGCGTGAACGTGATCGAGATGAATTTCCTGCCTGATGTCTACGTCCAGTGCGACGTCTGTAAGGGAGCACGCTTCAACCGGGAGACGTTGCAGGTGAAATACAAGGGGTACACCATTGCCGATGTGCTGCAAATGACGGTGGAGCAGGCCGCCGAAGTGTTCGACGCAATTCCTCAGGCTGCGGATCGATTGCGCACGTTGGTGGATGTCGGCCTCGGTTACGTGAAGCTTGGCCAGCCAGCTCCGACCCTCTCCGGTGGAGAAGCGCAGCGGGTGAAATTGGCGACTGAGTTGTCACGCAGGGCGACGGGGAAAACCCTTTATCTGATTGATGAACCCACCACGGGTCTGAGTTTTTACGACGTCCATAAATTGATGGATGTAATGCAGCGCCTTGTTGATAAGGGCAACTCGATTATCTGTATTGAGCACAATTTGGATGTGATTCGCTGTTCCGATTGGATCATTGATCTCGGACCCGAGGGTGGCGACAAGGGTGGAGAGCTTCTGGTGACCGGGACCCCGGAAGAGGTTGCCCAGCATCCAACCAGTCACACAGGCAGATACCTTGCCCGTGTTTTGGAGCAGCATCCGCCAGAGATCCCACTGATCGCTGCCTGATGACGCGTTGTCGCAACCATTGGGCTGCTTTCCTCAGTGGCCTTGCACTGTCAGGATTCGCTGCACCGGCCCAGGCGCTCGAGCACTTGATGCTGCGCATGCCGTTCCTGGAGACGAGCGTCACCATCAACCTCGGAGAGGCTGAGTCCGCTTCAGAACTGATTCGATCCAGCCCTGATCTTGACGATCTCCAATCGGCGAGCGGTGGACAACTTCTAGATCTGATCAGCAAGATTTTTCTGGCGCCGCTACCCGTCGAGACCAAGGCCTTCCTGGAAGGGTCCACCGGCCAGCCGTTGCTTGAGCAGGCTCTGATTGCGGCTGCTGATCTGGTCGATCTCGATGGGGTGGATCCGGACACCAGTGGTCGGATGTTGACGGATGCTCTGGTGCGAGCTGAACGCAATGGCCAACCCAATGTGCTCGGCTTCCTGCGGGAACTGCCTGGTGATCAGGCCTCCATTGATCTATCTCGGGTGGCTGTTGCGGCGAACCGACTCAAAGCCAATCAGGAGCAGGGCGTTGCTTTGGCTTTGGCAGGGCCTGCTGAAACGGTCACGCCATCGTTGCGGGCTCCGTTGAAGCCGTCCTGGACCCGTCAGGTCGTTCGTCTTTCTGTGACCCATCGTCCGCAACTACTCAGGGTGCTGACCCTGGTGCCAAATGGCTCAGCCAATGGGCGTCTGGTGGTGATCTCCCATGGCCTCTGGGATGACCCTGAATCGTTTGAAGGATGGGGGGAGGTGCTGGCGGCCCAGGGTTATACGGTGCTCCTGCCGGACCACCCAGGCAGTGATTTCAGTCAACAGAAGGCGATGTTGGCCGGTGATCGGCCGCCCCCAGGACCGGAGGAACTTCGTCTGCGTCCACTGGATGTCTCTGCTCTGCTCGATGCTGTCGAGTCTGGCCGTCTGATGAAGGGCCGAGGCTTGAACACCGAGACTGTTGCGGTGGTGGGTCATTCCTGGGGTGCCACCACAACACTCCAGCTTGCAGGTGGTGTTCCGACTGAACGCAAGCTCAAGAGCCATTGCAGTGATCTCAAAGACCCTGAGCGCAACTTGAGCTGGGTGCTCCAGTGCAGCTGGTTGAGCGGCATCAACAGAGCCGGTATTGCTGACCAGCGGGTCAAGGCTGTCGTGGCCGTCAGTCCTCCCTTGCGTCTGCTGTTTGAACCCACTAGTACCACCAGCCTCAATTCCAAGGTGCTGTTGATCAGTGGCACCCGCGACTGGGTGGTTCCTTCAGGCCCTGAGGCGATCTCCCCGATGCGCGATACCAAGGCTGCACAGTTTGGCCATCGCCTGGTGCTGGTGAGGGGTGCTGACCACTTCAGCCTGCGCAGTTTTCAAGGGGAAGATCGACCGGCTCTGGTCGGACCGCTGCTGCTGGCCTGGATCAATGAGCAGCTGGGGGTGAATGGGGTCGTCAGCTTCAGGGGCGGTGGCTGGGGTGATGATCAGGTTGATCTGGTGGATGTGAGCAATAAGCTCTGACAGTGCTTGTTCTTCACAATTGATTCTCCATTGAGTCGTTGAGAAGGGGTTGTTGATCGTCAGTGTTCATCAGTGTTTTGGCTGAATCAGATCGCTCCAGAACGATCATCCCTAACGTTTTTTTCAACTTTCAGTTCGTTTTTTCTCCCTAAATACAAACCAACGGAGTCGCTCGATTCCGCTGTTGTTTGAAGGGATCGCAGTCATGGGAAGGGGTGTCCGTGTCCTTCATCTGCACTTGTACGGTCTGTTCCGTTCCCGGGATCTGGAGCTTGGTCGTGATGCGGACACCGGCGGCCAGACCCTCTACGTGCTGGATCTCGTGCGCAGCCTGGCCCAGCGTCCCGAGGTTGATCGGGTCGATGTGGTGACACGTCTTGTGCAGGACCGTCGGGTTGCCGCGGACTATGAGCGCCCACTCGAGGTGATTGCTCCCGGTGCTCGAATCCTGCGCTTTCCGTTTGGTCCGAAGCGTTATCTGCGCAAGGAACAGCTTTGGCCGCATCTGGAAGATCTTGCCGATCAGCTGGTGCATCACCTCACCCAGCCCGGCCACGAGGTGGATTGGATTCACGCCCATTACGCCGATGCCGGTTTCGTCGGGGCTCTGGTGAGCCAACGGCTTGGTTTACCCCTGGTATTCACCGGTCATTCCCTTGGCCGCGAAAAGCAACGTCGTCTTCTCGCCGGCGGTGGCGATCGTCAACAGATCGAACAGGCCTACGCCATGAGCCGTCGGATTGAAGCGGAGGAGCAGGCACTCACCCAGGCGGATCTGGTGATCACCAGCACGCAGCAGGAAGCTGACCTGCAATACGCCCGCTATTCGCAGTTTCGTCGTGATCGCGTCCAGGTGATCCCGCCCGGCGTGGATGCCGGACGCTTTCACCCCGTTTCTTCCGCCGCTGAAGGGGATGCTCTCGATCAGTTGCTCAGCCCCTTTCTTCGCGATCCCAGCAAGCCTCCCTTGTTGGCGATTTCCCGTGCTGTCCGCCGCAAGAACATCCCGGCTCTGTTGGAAGCCTTCGGATCCTCATCGGTGCTGCGGGACCGCCACAATCTCGTGTTGGTGCTGGGGTGCCGTGAAGATCCCCGACAGATGGAGAAGCAGCAACGGGATGTGTTCCAGCAGGTGTTCGATCTCGTCGATCGTTACGACCTCTACGGCTCGGTCGCCTATCCGAAACAGCATCGCCGCTCGCAGGTGCCGGCCTTCTATCGCTGGGCAGTTCAACGGGGAGGTCTGTTTGTTAACCCTGCGCTGACGGAACCATTCGGTCTCACGTTGCTGGAGGCCGCGGCCTGTGGTCTGCCGATGGTCGCTACCGATGACGGTGGTCCTCGCGATATTCAGGCCCGCTGTGAGAACGGCCTGTTGGTGGATGTAATCGATGCCGGTGCCTTGCAGGAGGCGCTGGAACGGGCTGGCAAGGATGCCAGTCGCTGGCGGCGCTGGAGTGACAACGGCGTGGAGGCGGTGTCGCGACATTTCAGTTGGGATGCCCATGTCTGTCGCTATCTGGGACTGATGCAAGCCCATCTGCATCAGCTGCCATCAGTCGGTCCAAGGCCTCAGGGTTCCCCGGCCTCATCGCATCGGCCGGATCATCTGTTGTTGCTGGATCTCGACAGCACCCTCGATTGTCCCGATGGCCCGTCGCTCACCGCTTTGCGCAGCCAGCTTGAACGCGATGGTCAGCGCTACGGCTTGGGGATCCTGACCGGTCGATCATTGGCGGCGGCGCGGCAGCGCTACGGCGATCTGCATCTGCCCTCGCCGTTGGTCTGGATCAGCCGGGCAGGCAGTGAGATTCACCTGGGCGAGGATCTTCAGCCCGATCACATCTGGGCGCAGCACATCGATACCGATTGGCAGCGTGAATCCGTGGAGGCTGTGATGGAGGATCTCCACGACCTTTTAGAACTTCAAAGCGAAGAGCATCAGGGGCCCTGGAAGCTGAGTTACCTGCAACGTCAGCCGGATGAATCGGTGTTGAGCCACGTGCGTCAGCGGCTGAGGCGGGAGGGTCTATCGGCTCGGCCTCAACGGCGCTGCCACTGGTATCTGGACGTCCTTCCTCGGCTGGCGTCCCGCAGTGAGGCGATTCGTCACCTAGCTCTGCATTGGCAGCTGCCCCTCGAGAGGGTCATGGTGATGGCCAGTCAGCAGGGTGATGGTGAGTTGCTCCGGGGGCTGCCGGCCACGGTGGTACCGGCAGATCATGATCCCTGCCTCGTGCGCCATCCTCAACAGAAACGGGTGCTGCTTTCAGGTCGCCCCAGCCTTGCGGCCGTGCTGGATGGATTAAGTCATTACCGGTTTCCCAGTCAGCGCTGAAGCACCCGAACGCAGGCTGCGGCACGATCGGCTTTGGCTCGCGCTTCTGCCAGGTGTTCCCCCCTGGCCAGGGCCACCCCCATGCGACGTCCTGGGCGAGCCGTGGGTTTGCCGAACAGCAGCAGTTGGGTGTCGGGTTCCTGCAGGGCAGTATCGACGCCCGTGTAGCTGACAGCATCCATCTGGTTCTGGGCAAGGATCACACGACTGGCGGCTGCGTCGGCAGTCGTGATCGACGGGATCGGTAAACCCAGAACCGCACGCAGGTGCAGCTCGAATTCGCTCAGGTTCTGGCTGATTAAGGTCACCAGGCCAGTGTCGTGTGGTCGTGGGGAGAGCTCCGAGAAGATCACCTCATCGCCGCAGAGGAAGAATTCCACACCGAACAGGCCAACACCCCCCAGGTTCTGGGTCACCGTCCTGGCCATCGCCTGGGCCTGATGCAGCTGCTCGGACGACAGCTCCGCTGGCTGCCAACTGCACTGGTAATCACCGTGCTCCTGTTCATGGCCGATCGGGGCACAGAACAGGGTTTCACCGTTGTGCTGGCGGATGGTCAGCAGGGTGATTTCAAGGTCGAAACGGAGAAATTCCTCCACGATCACGCGGGGGGAGGTTCCCCTGGCGCCGGCCATTGCAGCGTCCCAGGCCTGATCCAAACCATCCGGTCCATCCACGACGCTCTGACCTTTGCCGGATGAGCTCATCACCGGTTTCACCACCACGGGCCAGCCGAGGGCAGGGGCTTCGGCTCGCAGTTCTTCCGCGCTGGCGGCATAGGCGAAACGCGCAGACCGCAGAGCGAGTTCGCCGGCGGCGAGATCGCGGATCCGATCACGGTTCATCGTCACCGCAGTGGCCCGCGCGGTGGGAATCACTGTGA
Organism: Parasynechococcus marenigrum WH 8102; assembly: GCF_000195975.1. Taxonomy (GTDB): domain Bacteria; phylum Cyanobacteriota; class Cyanobacteriia; order PCC-6307; family Cyanobiaceae; genus Parasynechococcus; species Parasynechococcus marisnigri. The sequence continues at coordinate 2,421,062 of NC_005070.1, read as the reverse complement.
TTCCGTCCTGCTCCAGTTCCGCCAGAGCTGACACCGCCAGCGCTTCAATTTCGGGGATCACCACATCAGGGCGGTGGCGACGCACCGTTGCCAACAATGCGTCGGTGTCCGTCATTGCCAGAACTTCCGCCTGATCGGCCACCTGCATCGCGGGAGCATCGGCGTAGCGATCACAGGCGATCACATGACAGCCGATGCGCTGGGCGGAGATGGCCACCTCCTTCCCCAGTTCGCCGCTGCCCAGAAGCATCACCGTCTTTGGAAATTGGGTCATTGGCCGCTTTGACGGCGGATCTCACCAATCAACCAGACGGCGATGAAGCCCAGGGATGAGATGCCGAAGTAAATCAACACCCAGCGCAGCACACGGTCTGGATCAGCGGCGGCAGCGGAGAGCAGGTCTGCTGTTTTGGTGAGCAGGTCGTCCATCAGGTGTCCAGATCCGGGATCAGTGTGAGCTGGCGAACAGGAGATTCTTCACTGACGAATCCCCAGGCTTCGAACACCGAGGGATCGGGATGGGTGATCCGTTGTTGGTCGCCATCGCGCTCGAGGCGGAACCCCTCCTCCGCCATGCGTCGCATCAGGCTGGCGGACTCCTCAAACCGTGCCGCCATCGCCTCCAGGCTGGCGCAGTCCGTGGTGAGACCGGATTCCCGCCATGTGAAGTAAGTCATGGGCTCAGATGGTCGGTCGAAGCAGTAGCCCCAGCAGCACGAAGCCGGCCGTGGCGAGCCAGAAGCATGGCACCACTGTGCGTTCGCTGGTGCCCCCCAGTTCGAAGTGATGGTGTAGGGGGGCCATCCGGAATACGCGTCGCCCTTGACCGTCCGGTCCTTTGGTGGTCTTGAACACCCACACCTGAATGATCACTGACAGGGACTCCGCCAGGAAGACCCCGCCCATCACCAGCAGAGGCCAAAGACTGTCCGACAGCAGGGCCACACCGCTGAGGGCAGCTCCCATGGCGAGGGAGCCAGTGTCCCCCATGAATGCTCGCGCCGGGTGGCGGTTATGCATCAGGAAGCCGAGCCAGGCGCCGGCCATGGTCATGCAGAAGCCCGCCAGTGCTGGATCACCGGTGTGTCCCCTGAGCATCAACTGCACAGCCATTCCCAGGAACACCAAAGCGCCGCAACCGCTGGCCAGCCCATCCAGTCCATCGGTGAGGTTAGTGGCATTGCTTTCGGCCAGGAACACAAACAGCCCCAGGGGCCAGATCAGCCAACCGAGCGGCAGGGTCCAACCGAAGGGCAGGGACACGCTGCTGCTGATCCAGCCCTGCCATGCCGCCACGGCGAGGAAGAGAACCCCCATCAGGCTTTGCAGCAATAACTTGCCGCGAGGTGTGAGGCCGGTGTTGGTTTGGCGTGTGAGGCTGCGCCAATCATCAAAACCACCGATCACCATGTAGCCCAGGGTGATGGCGGAAACAGCAAGCAGCTGCTGAGCTTCTGTGCCCTCCAGGCTGATCAGCCCGCCAACGATCGTGCCCACGGGCACCACCAACAGCCCCCCCATCGTGGGGGTGCCTGCCTTGGACTGATGGGCTTGAGGTCCTTCAACCCGAATCACCTGGCCCATCTTCAGGGCTTTGAGCCGCGGGATTCCTGCCGCGGCCACCAGTGCGGCCACGGAGGTGGAGATCAGCAGAGGCAGCGTCAGCTGACTGTTCGGCACCCACTTATCGGAGGCGAGGCTGCCTGCCAGAACCGCAACAGCCAGGAGTGAAGCACTGACAGTGCCGTTCTCCCACCAGGTGCGAGGACGGTTGCTGATGTCAGTCACGACTGAGGTGGCCGGTGCGCTGGGACCTTAGAGGAGCTGTTCGAAAGCGACCAGACAACGATCGGACCTCAGTCCTCCCACTGCTCCTCGTTCTGCTCGTCAGCGTTGTTGTAATCCTCCTTCTCACCCATCAGTGCTGAGAGCTCCTCCTCTTCAACCGTGCTCACTTCGGGAGAACCGGATTCTTCATCAGCCACCAGCCGGCCGCTGGCCTCGAGCCAGCTCAGCAGATCAGGCTCCTCACGCAGGGGCAGCACCGGGGCCGGATCCCTGCGTCCGTAGCGCGTCAGGGAGGGGTTGATGCTGTCGAGAGCGCTCATCCTTGAGGAGACAGTCCAATCCATCAACATAGTGCATGCCCTTGATGACTACCATGCGTGATGCCGTGGTGCTGTTGCTCAGCTGGGGTTCGGCGTTGCTGATCAGCTGGGGTCTGCGCTTCTGGGGTGATCAGCATCCAGCTCCGCTGCAGGCGCCCTGGGCTGTTGTTTTGACCATCGTGCTGCTGCCGGCGTTGCTGATGGCGGGGTGGGTGCTGCTGTCGGCAGCACGGCCCGGGGCCGGTGAAGGGGGAGAATCAATCGATTCTGATCAGGAGACCCGTTGATGGGCCGCGCCAACAAGGTGGTTCTCGCCTACTCCGGCGGGGTGGATACCAGCGTCTGCATTCCCTATTTGAAGCAGGAATGGGGTGTTGAAGAGGTCATCACCTTCGCCGCTGATCTCGGCCAGGGCGATGAGCTGGAACCGATTCGTCAAAAGGCCCTGGATGCGGGCGCAAGTCAGTCGTTGGTGGGGGATCTGATTCAGCCCTTCATCGAAGAGTTCGCCTTCCCTGCCATCCGCGCTAACGCGCTGTACGAGGGGCGCTACCCCCTCTCCACAGCATTGGCGCGGCCGTTGATCGCTCGCCGATTGGTGGAGGTGGCCCGTGAGGTGGGTGCTGATGCAGTGGCCCATGGCTGCACTGGCAAGGGCAACGACCAGGTGCGCTTCGATGTGGCGATTGCTGCTCTTGCTCCCGATCTGAAGGTGCTGACCCCCGCGAGGGAGTGGGGGATGAGCCGTGAGGAGACCATTGCCTATGGCGAGCGCTGCGGAATCCCGGCGCCGGTGAGCAAGAAGTCGCCCTACTCGATCGATCTCAACCTTCTGGGTCGCAGCATCGAGGCGGGACCGCTTGAAGATCCGATGGTGGCGCCTCCGGAGGAGGTGTTCGCCATGACCTCACCGATGTCGGATACGCCTGATGCGGCGGAGGAGATCGAGATTGCCTTCGAAGCCGGCAACCCCGTCGCCATCAATGGCCAGGTTCTGGATCCGGTGGCGATGATCCGCGAAGCCAACCGTCTGGCGGGCAGTCACGGCATCGGCCGTCTCGACATGATCGAGAACCGGGTGGTGGGGATTAAATCCAGGGAGATCTACGAAACACCGGGCTTGCTGCTGTTGATTCAGGCCCATCAGGAACTGGAGAGTTTGACGTTGGCCGCGGATGTTCTGCGCAGCAAACGTCAGCTGGAGATGCAGTGGGCTGACCTGGTGTATCAGGGGCTGTGGTTCGGGCCGCTGAAGGATGCATTGGACGGTTTCATGGACCGGACCCAGCAGCATGTCAACGGCGTCGTGCGCCTGCGTCTGTACAAGGGCAATGCCACGGTCATCGGCCGCGGTTCAACCCAGAGCAGCCTGTATGTGCCTGCGATGGCGTCCTACGGCAGTGAAGACGCCTTCGACCATCGCGCCGCTGAGGGATTCATCTACGTCTGGGGATTGCCAACCCGTCTCTGGGCTGCTTCCCAACGGACATCAGGCTGACCGCCACTTGCCGAACCCAGGAAGTTTCGGCAAGCGCAACCGGGGAAGTCGCATCAGATTGTTGTGAGACGAAATCCCGCTCTGCTCTTCTGATTGGAGCAGAGCGGGATGAATCGAGTTTTTTGTGGAGGAGTCCAACTGGTGACTCAGCAGTTGACAGCGATCGATCAACGGCTGGAGCCGTTGTTGGAATTTGCGCTCGAACAACTCGGGTAGTTCATCCAGTAGTTGTTCATAGGCCTTGATCTGCTCTTCCAGTTCATCAATGCGTTGTTGCAGCAGTTGATGCTCTGTTGAGCGAGGCGCCTGCGGCATCCAGCGAGGCATCGGAGCTTGATGCTGGTTGGCGTCATGGGTCATGGACCGACGCTATCGCCGGTCCATGACCCGCACAACCGTGTCAGGACGCGGCTTCTGAGTTGGCAGCGGGCTGCTCCTGAGGAGCAGCAGCGGGCTCACTGCCCGGTACGACGCGTGGGGCGGGAAGTGGGCCTTCCTGCTTCACGGTGAGGTAACGGATCACGTCTTCACTGAGGCGCATCGCTTTCTCCAGCACGGCCACCTGCTGGCCATCGCCGTTATGGCTCAGTTGCACGTAGATGCCTTCCTTGTGCTTGTCGATCGGATAGGCCAGGCGGCGCTTCCCGCGCATCTGATTATCCAGAACATCCGCGCCAGCTTCGACCAGCATGTCGCGGTATTTGGTGAGATGGCTCTCAACCTCCTCCTCCGGAATATCCGGACGAAGGATGTACATGGTTTCGTAGTACGGATCGAGCGTCATGGGCTGTGCCGACGGGGACTTCAGGCTCACCGTGGTGAGCGACGGATCCAACACCTTATCCCCCGGACCTCCTGGATCAATAGAGCTGCATGCGAACAGCCTGGCTGATGCCGGGCAGATCAGGTTCGCGGCCGCGCAGGCATTCCACGAGCGAGAAGAGCAGGATGGCCAGAACGGCAACGACCACGGCGCTGGACAGGGTGCCCAGCAGCAGGCTGCCTGCTGCGATGGGTTGCAGCAACAGGCGGAAGCCGATGCTCAACACGATCAGCGCGATGTCGGTGAGCAGTGCCTGCAGGGCGTTGAATCGCAGGAAATAAGGGACGTTTGGATTCCGCACCACGGCGAGGAACAGCACGAAGAACAGCAAAAGGCCCCCGAGACCGAAGGGAATGCTTCGCTCCAGCTGCATCAGCGGCAATGCAGGTAAAACCAACGGTCGCAGGACTGGATACTGAAGAAACAGTCCGTCGGGGCCGAATCCAAGCGGAATGGCATCACTCCAGGGCAGGAGATACATCAATGGCGCGACCAGTCGCTGCCAGAGGGGGGGTTCCATCGTCGGCCCTGATGAATTCGCTGACGCTAATGGCTTAAAGCGGTTTCAGCCGCGTGGCGCATGGTGTCCACGGGAACGTCATTGAAGCCGCTCCAAAGTCTCAGAGATGCGGCGCCCTGCTGGACCAGCATTTCCAGCCCATCGATGCAACGGTGCCCCCGCCCCTGACCCCAACGCAGCCAGGCGGTGGGACGTGGGGTGTAAATCAGGTCATAAAGGGTGGCCTGCTTCGCAAGCCTGTCCCAGAGATCAGAGCCCAGGGGCATGGCGGAGGCGTCGCCGTGCAGGGCCATGCCCACCGGCGTTGTGTTCACCACCAGATCAGCTGTGGCCAGAAGATCAGCCGCGGCGGGATCTGTTTCGAGGCAGCTGCTCAGAGGGGCGTCCTCCAGCTGCAGGTCAGCAATGAAGTTCAACAGCGCCTTCGGACGTCGTCCGATCACCTGAATCGATGCCAAGCCAAGGGTCTGTAAACCAGCCACCACAGCTCGGGCGGAACCGCCGCAGCCGAGCACCACGGCCCGTTGATCTCTCCAGCGTTCGCTGCCGCCGAGGGGTGCCAAAAACCCCTCCACATCTGTGTTGGTGCCGCACCAGCCATTCTCACCATCGGGGATCAGCGTGTTGACCGCCTGAAGCCGACGGGCAGCTGTGCTGAGTTGGCTGCAGAGGCTGGTCACCGCCTGTTTGTGGGGGATGGTCACATTCAGGCCATGGCAGCCCACCGCCCTGAGCCCCTCCATCACTTGAGGGAGAGCGTTCTCCTCACAGGGCAGTGCCAGGTAACGCCAGTTCAGTCCCAGCGCCTGCAGTGCCGCGTTCTGCATCGCAGGAGAGAGCGAGTGCTGCACCGGGTTGCCGAGCAGCCCCACCAAACCAGTGCTGCCGTTGATCATGGCCTCGTCGGAATGCCCGCCCAGCCTGCCTGTTCGGGAACCACACCTCGCCTGGGGCAGGGTCCCCTGATGAAGATGACGAGGTTTCGTTCATCCCTTCAGGAGGTGGCCACCGATGGGCAAGGTTGTCGGCATTGACCTTGGCACCACGAACAGTTGCGTGTCCGTGATGGAAGGTGGCAAACCCACCGTCATCGCGAACGCCGAGGGTTTCCGGACCACGCCCTCCGTCGTGGCTTACACCAAGAACCAGGACCAGTTGGTCGGTCAGATCGCCAAGCGTCAGGCGGTGATGAATCCGGACAACACCTTTTATTCCGTCAAGCGCTTCATCGGCCGTCGTGTTGATGAGGTGAACGAGGAATCCAAGGAAGTGAGCTACGGCGTCGAGAAGGCCGGCTCCAACGTGAAGGTGAAGTGCCCGGTTCTCGACAAGCAATTCGCTCCTGAGGAAGTTTCCGCCCAGGTGCTACGCAAGCTGGCCGAGGACGCCGGTAAATATCTCGGTGAGACCGTCACCCAGGCGGTGATCACTGTTCCCGCCTACTTCAACGATTCCCAGCGTCAGGCCACCAAGGACGCCGGCAAGATCGCCGGCCTCGAGGTGCTGCGGATCATCAACGAGCCCACCGCGGCGGCTCTGGCCTATGGCCTCGACAAGAAGAGCAACGAGCGCATCCTTGTTTTCGATCTGGGCGGCGGCACCTTCGACGTGTCTGTGCTCGAGGTGGGTGACGGAGTATTTGAGGTGCTCTCCACCTCCGGTGATACGCACCTGGGTGGCGATGACTTCGACAAAGTGATCGTCGATCACTTGGCTGAGACCTTCAAGTCGAACGAAGGCATTGACCTGCGTCAGGACAAGCAGGCTCTGCAGCGTCTGACTGAGGCGGCCGAAAAGGCCAAGATCGAGCTGTCCAGCGCCACGCAGAGTGAGATCAACCTGCCGTTCATCACGGCAACGCCCGAGGGTCCCAAGCATCTGGACCTCACCCTCACCCGCGCCAAGTTCGAGGAGTTGGCCGCCAACCTGATCGACCGCTGCCGCATCCCTGTGGAGCAGGCGCTCAAGGACGCCAAGCTCTCCTCCAGTGAGCTGGACGAGATCGTGATGGTGGGTGGTTCCACCCGTATCCCGGCCGTGCTGGAGCTGGTGAAGCGCACCACCAGCAAGGACCCCAACCAGACCGTCAACCCCGACGAGGTGGTGGCCGTCGGCGCCGCCATTCAGGGCGGTGTGCTGGCCGGTGAGGTCAAAGACATCCTGCTGCTCGACGTCACACCGCTGTCCCTGGGTGTCGAGACCCTCGGTGGTGTGATGACCAAGATGATCACCCGCAACACCACGGTTCCCACCAAGAAAACCGAGACCTACTCCACGGCGGTGGATGGTCAGACGAACGTGGAGATTCACGTGCTCCAGGGTGAGCGCGAGATGGCCTCCGACAACAAGTCCCTGGGAACCTTCCGTCTCGATGGCATTCCTCCGGCTCCCCGGGGTGTGCCTCAGATCGAGGTGACCTTCGACATCGACGCCAACGGCATCCTGAGCGTCACCGCCAAGGACAAGGGCAGCGGCAAGGAGCAGTCGATCTCGATCACCGGTGCGTCGACCCTCTCGGATTCCGAGGTGGACAAGATGGTGAAGGACGCTGAGGCCAACGCCAGCGCCGACAAGGAGAAGCGCGAAAAGATCGACCTGAAGAACCAGGCCGAAACCCTTGTTTATCAGGCTGAAAAGCAGATGGGCGAACTCGGCGACAAGGTCGAGGCTGATGCCAAGGCCAAGGTCGACGAGAAGCGCACGAAGCTTCAGGAGGCCATCAACGCTGAGGACTACGACGCGATGAAGACCCTGCTGGAGGAATTGCAGCAGGAGCTCTACACCGTGGGTGCCTCCGTTTATCAGCAGGAGGGTGCTGCTGCTGGTGGTGCAGCTCCCGGTGGCGACGCTGGAGCAAGCGCGGCCTCCGGCGGTGGTGACGCCAGCGATGACGTCATCGACGCGGAGTTCACGGAAACCAAGTGATCGCTTGATCCGATAGCCATCAAAAAAGGGGCCCATACGGGCCCCTTTTTTGTGTTGTGGAAAGGATCAGATCACGATCATTCGCTGATCTTTTCGACCGCAGCCAGGGACTTCTCCACCACACCCGTCGGCAGGCTGACGTAGCCCAGCTCGGGAGCCTGGGATTGGGCTTTTTCGGAGAGCATGAACTCGAGGGTCTTCTTCAGAGCAGCGGTCTTGTCGCCATTGCCCGTTTCGTAGGCCAGCACCCAGGTGAAGGTCACGATCGGGTAGCCCGCAGGGGGGTTGGGGTTGCCACCGATGAGGTCGGGGCCGATGTCGATGGAGTCGAGGGCAGTGCTCTCGGTTTCGTTGGTGGGCTTCACCTGTTCGCCTGAGGCGTTGGTAACGGCTGCAGCCTGGAGCTTGCCTTTTACGTAGGCGGCTTCCACATAGCCCACACCACCTGGGATCTGATTCAGCTGGGCCGCCACACCCTCATTGCCTTTCGAGCCAACACCGGTGGGCCACTTGATGGATTTAGCGGCGCCGGGGCCGTTCTTCCACTCTTCGCTGATGGCGGACAGGTGCTTGGTGAAGTTGTAGGTGGTGCCGGAACCATCGGAGCGACGGACCACGGTGAGTTTCTGGTCTGCGCAGCCCAGTTCACTGAAGTTTTTGATCTTGCCGAGGAAGATTCCTGCCAGTTGCTCGGTGGTGAGCTTGAGGTCACACCCTTCGAGGTTGTAGGCCACAGCGATCGCTCCAGCCGTCATCGGAATCTGCAGCACACCTCGCTCCACCTTGGCGATTTCGGCTTCCTTCATCGGTTTGTCCGATGCACCGAAATCAACGGTGTTGGCCATGAACTGACGCACGCCAGCGCCGGATCCCACGGATTGGTAGTTCACCGTGACGCCCTCCGGCTGGAGTTCCTGGAACCAGCGCTGGTAGATGGCTGCCGGGAAGGAGGCGCCAGCGCCGTTGAGCTTTCCGGTGACCTTGTCATCGCCGCCGCCGCTGCCACCACTGGAGCAGGAGGTGAGAGCCATGGAGGCGCTCAGGCCGGCGATGGCCGCCAGGGCACGAAAGCTGTTGGAACGACGCATGGGTTTGGATGCACGTGGATGTGACCATCGGGACCGTATGCAGTGCAGGGGAAGACAGCGCTAAGCGCCGGTAATCAGAAGGTTGTGGTTCAGTTCAGCTGCGATCCATTCCGCACTGGCCGGCATCAGCAGCACGCCGTTGCGGTAGTGACCACTCGCCAGCAGCAGACCAGGTTCAAGGTGTTCAAGGAGTGGAGCCGGCCGCTCCACTGGTCTGGCCCGCAGGCCACTCCAGTGCTCAACGACCGTGGCGGACCTCAGCCAGTCAGGAGCCTGGTCATGCAGGGATCGCATCAGAGCTAGGGGGTCTTCTGCAGCTTCTGTGCCCGGTTCAACGGTGGCCCCCAGCAGCAATCGACCCGGTCCATCGGGAATCAGGTTGAAGCCCTGATCCACCAGGACGGCGGGCCAGTGGTGCCAGTCGATGGCTGCGTTGTTCAACTCCAACCGCAGGGCCTGTCCCAGCACCGGTGCCATAGGACGGTCGTGACCCAGGGGGGCCAGCAGCGTTGAGCTGGCCATGGCTGCGCAGATCACCACAGCAAAGAAATCGTCGTGCTGGCCTCCTGCCCTCCACACACGCCAGCCGGCGTTATGACGCTCCACGGCCTCCACAGGTTCGGCCACCAGGCCCACCTGAAGCTCCCCAACGGCCAGTCGCAGGGATTGCTGCAGCTTCAGGGGATCCACGCGACCGTCCTGCTCAGATCGCAATCCACCGTGTTCTGCCCCGGGCCAGATCCCGTTCAGCTCCGCTGCAGACAAGGTGGTCAGACCAAGCTGTTGGCGTTGTCCGGCCAGATCGTGGAACCGAACTCTGGTGGCTTCATCACCAGCAACTTGCAGCAGCGGGGTTTGTAGAGCCAGGTCCGGGACGAAGCGCCGCAGCTTGGTGATCCAGTGGGGCCAGAGTTCCATGCTGCGTCTGCGCAGCCGCCAACCTCGGCCACTGGAGCGGCGGAACACATGTCCCATCAACACACCTAGCGAGGCTGTGGTGCCGTTGAGATCGGTTGAAGAATTTGTCCTGCTGACGGGCTGGGTCAGGCCAGGGTCAAAGATCGTCACCGGATGGCCAAGGCCGTTCAGGTGCCAGGCGGTGCCAAGGCCAAGGGCCCCGGCACCGACAACGGCAATCGGATGGTTCAGCTGAAGGCCTCAGCCGGGATCACTTCGGAGTAAGCGTCGAAGCTGGCCGCCAGGTTGCTGTAGGACCGTTGCAGACGGGAGCCGTCTTGCAGGCGGGCCGCCTCATCCAGGTCTGCAAGGGCTTCTTTCAATTTGCGGGCGATCTTGTCGGCATCTTTGCGCTCAGAGCGATCCAGGCGCTGGTTGATGTACGACATTTCACGACCCACTTCCTGCATCGGACCATGCAGCAGGTTGCGGGTGAACACCCAGTCCTCAGCGCTCACCAACCGGGCCAGGTCAGGCAGACGGGACTTGGTGGCTTCAAAGGCGGCGGCCTGGCGGCGGATCACCGCCAGGTCATCTGGGTTGATGCCAGCAGCATTAACAGCAGCCGGGGCCATCAGACCCAGGCTCAACGCGACGCAGAGGCAGATCGCGGCCAGGCGGCGCAGGGCCTTCAGCATGGTCAGGAAAAAATCTCAAGGACTTTAACCAGCCAGTTCTGCGCGGGAGAATTTGTTTTTCAAACCTTCGTCGTGCGTGACGTCACGGTGATCCTGCAAATGATCTGCCCGGATCGTCCGGGGTTGGTCAGTGAGTTGGCAGGTTGGGTGGCCGCCAACGGCGGCAACATCCGCCACGCCGACCACCACACGGATGCGGGGGCAGGGTTGTTTCTCAGTCGGATCGAGTGGGATCTCGATGGCTTCGGTCTGTCGCGGGCTGCCTTGCCCGAGGCAGCTGCAGCATTGGAGCAGCGTCTGAACGGTCAGGCTCAGCTGCACTTTTCCGATGCAATGCCTCGGGTGGCGATCTTCGCCAGCAAGCAGGCCCACTGCCTTCAGGATCTGCTGTGGCGGGTGCAGAGCGGTGAATTGCCGATGCAGGTGCCGCTGGTCATCGCCAACCACCCGGATCTCGAGCCCCTTTGTGCCGGGTTCGGGGTTTGTTTTGTCTGTGTTCCAGTCGCCAAGGCGACCAAACCGGAGGCTGAGCAGAGGATGCTGGAGCTGTTGGCAGAGAACCGGATCGAACTCGCGGTGCTCGCCAAGTACATGCAGGTGCTCAGTGGTGATTTTCTGCAGCGTTTCCCGGATGTGATCAACATCCACCACTCCTTTTTGCCGGCCTTCAAGGGCGCGCAGCCCTATCACCGAGCCTGGGAGCGGGGGGTCAAGTTGATTGGTGCCACCGCTCACTATGTGACCGAGGACCTCGACGACGGGCCGATCATCGAGCAGACCACCGTGCCCGTGAGTCACCGTGATGATGTCGATGACCTCATCCGCAAGGGACGCGACACCGAACGGCTGGCACTGGCGCGGGCTTTGCGGATGCATCTTCACCGTCAGGTAATGGTCTATCGGGGCCGTACGGCTGTGTTCGCGTGATCAGGGATCGGCGCATCGGGGGCCAGGCGTTTCGGCTTGGGTTGTTCTTTCTGCCCTCCAGCGCTCTGTTGGCGGGAATTGGCCTGTTGATCGCCTGCGTCAGCGGAAGTCGTGGTCGGGAGCAACCGCTGTGGCGGGATCGTTGGTGCCAGCCGCTGCTGCTGGCTGGGCTGTTGATGCTGATCGGGGCCTGTCTGGCCGAGAACGTTGGCCTGGCTTGGGCAGGTCTGGCCAACTGGTTACCTTTTGTCTGGGCGTTCTGGGCCTTTCAACCTCACCTCGCGAAGGCCAGCCAACGCCGCCAGGCGGTGTGGATGTTGCTGGCGGGCACGCTGCCTGTTCTGGTGACGGGATTCGGTCAGATGCTCCTGGGTTGGCAGGGCCCTTGGCAGGTGGGGGGCGGAGCGATCATCTGGTTTCTGCATCCCGATGGCCGCCCGATCGGTCGTCTGTCCGGTCTGTTCGATTACGCCAACATCACCGGCGCCTGGCTCGCAGTGGTCTGGCCGTTGATGCTGGCTGCCGTGTTTCGCCCCGATGGCTGGCGACGACGCGGAGGCGCTCTGTTGCTGTCCATGGCCACTGCGCTGGCAGTGCTGCTCACCCAGTCGCGCAATGCCATGGGTGGATTGGTGCTGGCGCTGCCGTTCGTGCTCGGGCCTTGGCAGTGGATGTGGTTGCTGCCGTTGCTGCTGCTCCTGGCCTCACCCCTGCTGCTGGCTGTTCTGCCGGGGGTTCCTGTCGGTCTGCAGCAGTGGGGAATGCGCTTGCTGCCGGACCAGGTGCTGGTGCGGGTGCTGGAAAGCCAGGGGGAAACCGCCTGGAAACACACCCGCTTGGGTCAGTGGCAGTACGCCCTGCAGTTGGTGTCGGCCCGCCCTTGGTTCGGCTGGGGTGCTGCTGCCTTCAGCGTTCTCTATCCCATCCATGCTGCAAAGCGCTGGCATGGCCATGTCCATAACCTGCCGCTGGAGCTGGCCGTCAGTCATGGAGTGCCGGCGATGCTGTTGATCGTCGGCACAGTGCTGTTCCTGCTGGTGCTGGCCGCCCAACGTGGAATGCTGCAAAAGGCTCCGCTGGAGCGGGCCTGGTGGGCTGCCACGTTGGTGTTGGTGGTAATGCACGCCACCGATCTGCCGCTGTTTGACAGCCGTCTCAACATCCTTGGCTGGACCCTGCTCGCCGGGCTCTGTGCTTTCAGCCGTCAGTGCCAGGAACCAGGGCCTGATCGTGATGCTCGAGCAGTTTCTCAGGAGCAAGCGGACCCCTGAGGTGGATCCAGGGCAGAACGCGGGTGGGTTCCCAGGTCCCATGAACCACCTCATCCCAGGGGGGAGGTTGAGGTAACGGGTCGCCAGGAATGGGATCCAACTCTCCGCTGAGGGCGGCTCGATAGGCCTTTTTCCATCCGCCGATGCTCTCGCGGGCGTCGCCGACGGCGGCGATCACTGGGGCCAGGCGTCGGTCGCTGCGGGACAGCAGGGCCTGGATCACGCTCCAGCCGTAGCTCTCCGGGCGGAACTCAATGCCCTTGGGTTTGACTTTCTTCGCCAGCCGTTTCAAGCGTTTGTCCGCTTCCGGCCGCACCCCTTGCCACTGGAAGGGGGTCTGGGCTTTGGGAACGAAGGTGCTGACGCCGAGGGTGAACCGCAGCCCAGGGGTGCCTTTTTTCAGGGTCAGCAGCAGATCGGCGGTGGCGTCAACATCGTCATCGCTCTCGGTCGGCAGCCCAACCATGCCGTAGAGCTTCAAGCCTGACAGGCCGCCTTGTTTGGCGTGCTGGGCGGCGGCATGGATCGCTTCGGTGGAGAGCTTTTTGTTGATCACCTCTCGCATGCGTTCGCTGCCGCTTTCGATGGCAATCGTGAGCGATCGACTGCCCCGTTTGGCCAGGATTCGTCCCAGGTCAGGAGTGACCGTGGCGGCTCGCACGGAACTCACGCTGATGCGCGTGCCGTCGAAGCGGTCCTGATCCAACCAATGCAGCAGATCGGAGAACTGGGGGTGCTGGGTCACCGAAGCACCCAGCAGTCCAAGCCGTTTAGTGGCGGTCAGACCCTTTTCCACCGCCGGGATCAGACCATCGTCCAGCGATGGTGTGCGGAAGGGGAGGGTGAGGTAGCTGGCCAGACAGAAGCGGCACAGCTCAGGACAACTCCGCACCACTTCCACCATGTGGATGTCCGGCCAGGCGGCCTCCGGTGTCACCACCGTGGAGTGGCTGAGGGTGTTGCCGCGCCAGGTCTGTTTTTCAATCGTTTGCGGCAGCCCAGGCTGAATCGGTTTCACCCCTTGCAACTGGCCGTCGCTGTCGTATTGCGGGGCGTAGAGCGCGGGTACATACACCCCTGGCACCTGAGCGAGGTGTCGCAGCCGTGTCTGACGGTCAGCCCCTCGGCATTGCTGGAGAGCATCAATGAAGGCGGGCAGCAGCAGCTCCCCATCCCCGAGCAGCACCACATCAAAGAAGGGAGCCAGTGGTTCAGGGTTGGCGGTCAGCACAGGACCGCCACCGAAGACGATCGGGTCTTGATCGCCACGCTCCACAGCCCAGATGGGAATGCGCTGGTTCTGCAGCAGCTCAGGCAACACTGGACCATCCAGCTCCCAGCTCAGGGACAGCCCGAACAGATCGCAGTGTCGCGGCAGGGGATCACCCTGATCGGTGAACAGCCGGCGCACGTCGACATCGCTGCGACGCGCCAAGGTCGCCCAGACGATCTGATATCCGAGGCTGGTGATCCCCACCGAATAGGTGCTGGGAAACGCCAGCACGGCCTTGAGGGCATCGGGTTCCGGTGTGGCCGGATCGAACAGCAGGGTTTCCTGATTCAGTTGATCCCTCCTGAGGGCCCGGAGGGTGGTGGTGGCGGTGTGAATGGACGGCGATGACGGTTAATCCGCTGCTGCATCCGCTCTTCGGACGCCAGTTCCATCCCCATCTGACGGTCGTAGATGGAGTTGGGGTTGAACAACCGGGCCACCAGGAAGCTCATCAGAGAAGCGACAAGGATCGGCTTGAGGATCAGCAGGTCCTTGGTGAGGGCAAAGGCCAGAAACATCGCCGAGATCGGCGTGTGGGAACACCCCGCCACGAAGGCTCCCATGCCCGCAAATACATAGGTGGTGGGGACGTGGCCTGTGAGGGCTTCCACCCCGATGCCACAGGCCAGGCCGATGGCACCGCCCAGGGTCAGCATCGGCATGAACAACCCCCCGGGGGCCCCTGAGCCGGCGGCCAGTCCGGTGCTGAAGAACAGCACCACGAAGCTGGCGAGGGCGAGGCCGACGTCCGCTTTTCCCGCGGCAATCAGGTGCTTTAACTCCGATGGGTTGTGAAAGGTGTCGGGCAGGGCGGCATAGACGCAGCCGAGCACCAGCCCGCTGAGGGTCATGCGCAGGATCAATCGGTCTCCGAACCAGCGGTTCCCCTGGCGCTGCATGGCCAGCACATAGCGGGTGTACAGCTCTGCCAGCACCCCGATGACGGCTCCCAACGCAATCAGATACAGCAGATCGATGGGCAGGAATTTCACCAGCGGTGTGTAGGCGCGCTCCAGTTGGAAGCCACTGCTGCCGCTGAGGCCGGACGATCCAGGGTTGAGGCCGAGAAAACCCAGCACGTCCGCCCAGGTGTCTGCGGAGAAGGTGGTGATCAGCACCAGCAACAGCACCACGGGTCTGGCCGAGTGCAGCAGCTCCTCGATCGCGTAGATGAAACCTCCGATCGGTGCACTGAACACGGCGGCGATACCAGCGCCACCCCCGGCGGCAACGATCATGCGGCGAAAGGCCGCGGGTGCCTTCAGCCAGCGGGACATCTGCCAGGCCACGGACCCACCCATCTGAACGGCGGGGCCTTCGGGGCCGAGGGGAAAGCCACTGCCGATGGCGATGATTCCGGCGACGAGCTTCACCAGTCCCACCTGTAGCCCCATGGGAACGGCCCTGTGGCGCAGAAATCCCATGATTTGGGTGATGCCGGCGCCACCGGCAGCGGGCGCCAGATTGCTGATCAGCCAGCCGGACAGCAAACCGCCGAATCCCCCCAGAGCTGGCAGCACCACCCAGGCGGGAAAGTCATTGAGCAACTCCAGGCGCCAATCCTTGAGCAGGTTGATGCCGCCGGTGAACAGCAGGCCAGTGATGGCAGCACCGAGGCCTGTGAGCGCCAGCGCCAGAACCACCACCAGCCAGCGGCGTTCGAGCAACCCCCGGATGCTGCGGCTGGACCCCAGCAGGTGGCGTCGTCGTTTCGGTTCGCTCAGGGTGGGCACGGGGTGATGGGGGATCAGGCTTCAGCCAGCACAGCCGCCTCTTCATCCGCACTCATCACCCGGCCTTGATCTTCGAAACCGCTGATCTGATCGAAATTCAGGTAGCGGTAAAGCTCATCCGAGAGCGGATCAATTTTTTCAGCGGCGATTGAGTGGTACTCATCGGGGGTGGGAATGCGACCCAGCAGGGCGCAGACCGCTGCCAGCTCGGCACTGCCCAGATAAACCTGGGCGCCTTTGCCCAGACGGTTGTTGAAGTTCCGGGTGCTGGTGGAGAACACCGTGGTGTTGTCCTCCACCCGGGCCTGGTTGCCCATGCAGAGCGAACAACCCGGCATCTCCATCCGCGAACCGGCCGCTTCAAAGGTGGCGTAGTAGCCCTCGGCCTTCAGGGTCTCTTCGTCCATGCGTGTTGGCGGGCAGACCCAGAGGCGGGCTTTGTTGCTGCCCGAGCCCTCCAGCACCTTGGCCGCGGCGCGGTAGTGGCCGATGTTGGTCATGCAGGAGCCGATGAACACCTCCTGAACGGGATCGCCGGCGACCTCGCTGAGCAGTTTCACGTTGTCGGGATCGTTGGGACAGGCCAGCACCGGTTCAGTGAGCTCGTCGAGGTTGATCTCCAGGACTTCGGCATATTGAGCATCTGGATCAGCGCTCAGCAGCTGCGGATTGGCCAGCCAGGCCTCCATGGCCTTGATCCGACGAGCCAGGGTTTTGGCATCGCTGTAGCCCCTGGCAATCATGTTTTTCAGCAGGGCCACATTGCTGCGCAGGTATTCGCTCACGGTTGCTTCCGAGAGCTTGATCGTGCAGCCGGCGCAGGAGCGTTCGGCGGTGGCATCGGTGAGTTCAAAGGCTTGCTCCAGCTTGAGATCCGGCAGACCTTCGATCTCCATGATCCGGCCGTTGAAGACGTTCTTCTTGTTGGCCTTCTCCACTGTGAGAAGACCCTTCTGAATGGCCACCCATGGAATGGCGTTCACCACATCCCGCAGCGTCACACCCGGCTGCAGTGAACCGCTGAAGCGCACCAGCACTGACTCGGGCATGTCCAGGGGCATCGCACCGATGGCAGCAGCGAAGGCCACCAGGCCGGAACCAGCAGGGAAGGAAATGCCGAGGGGGAAGCGGGTGTGGCTGTCCCCACCCGTGCCCACGCTGTCGGGCAGGAGCATGCGGTTCAGCCAGCTGTGGATGATCCCGTCGCCTGGGCGAAGGGCAACACCGCCGCGCTGGGCAAAGAAGTCCGGCAGATCCTTCTGGGTGTGCAGATCCACTGGTTTGGGGTAAGCCGCGGTGTGGCAGAAGCTCTGCATCACCAGGTCGGAGGAGAAGCCGAGACAGGCCAGCTCCTTCATCTCATCACGGGTCATCGGTCCGGTGGTGTCCTGGGAGCCGACGGTGGTCATCATTGGCTCGCAGCTGGTGCCGGGGCGAACGCCCGGCAGGCCGCAGGCTTTACCCACCATTTTCTGGGCCAGGGTGAAGCCCTTGCCGGTGTCCGCTGGTGCCGAGGGTCGGATGAAGGCGTCGGAAGGGGCGAGACCCAGCTGCGCTCGGACCTTGTCCGTGAGGGCCCGGCCGATCATCAAGGGAATGCGGCCGCCGGCCCGCACCTCATCGCTGATGGTGCTGGGCTTGAGTTCGAACCGGCTCACCACCTCGCCATCGCGTTCGATCGTGCCGGCATGGGGGCGGATGGTGATCACATCACCGGTGTTCAGCACGGTGACATCGCATTCGATCGGCAGAGCGCCGGAGTCTTCGGCGGTGTTGAAAAAGATCGGTGCGATCTTGCCGCCGAGAATCACGCCGCCGCCGCGTTTGTTGGGGACGTGGGGAATGTCGTCGCCGGTGTGCCAGAGCACGGAGTTGATCGCACTTTTCCTGGAGCTGCCGGTCCCTACCACGTCGCCCACGTAGGCCACGGGATGACCCTTTTGTTTGAGGGTTGCGATCGTTTTCAGACCCTCGGGATCCCGGGTCTCGAGCATCGCCAGGGCATGCAGGGGAATGTCCGGTCGGGTGGTGGCGTGGGTGGCGGGTGAGAGGTCGTCGGTGTTGGTTTCCCCTTCCACCTTGAACACGGTCACCGTGATCGTTTCGGCCAGGGGCTCACGACGGGTGAACCATTCGGCCGCCGCCCAGCTGTCCACCACCTGCTTGGCGAAGCGATTGCTCGCCGCCAGCTCCATCACGTCATTGAAGGCGTCGTAGACCAGCAGGGTGCGGCTGAGGCCTTCAGCCGCGCAGCTGGCCAGCTTCTCGTCGCTGTGCTGAAGCAGCTCAATCAGAGCTGCAACGTTGTAACCACCCACCATGGTTCCGAGTAGGCGAGTGGCCTCCAGGGGTGACACCAGGGGGCTTGTTGCTTGCCCTTGGGCGACGGCGCTGAGCCAGGTGGCTTTCACATAAGCGGCTTCGTCAACGCCGGGTGGAATGCGCTCACTGAGGAGATGGAACAGGGCTTCGTCCTCCCCTGCGGGTGGCTGTTGCAGCAGTTCGGTCAGGGCCTGGGTCTGCTCAGCGGTCAGCGGCAGGGCCGGGATGCCTTGGGCTTCGCGGTCGGCGGCCAGCTCGCGATACGCGCTCAGCATGGTGAGGAATGTGCGGGGCAGAGCACCATTCTTCCGGACAGGGTCTGTTGCCAGTGAGCAGGATGCGTAGCCTTGGTCCGTTTCACGCGCGCGGTCATGGCCACCACCTCGGATTTGCATGTGGTGGAGACCCGTCCGCTGGTGGCTCCGGCTCTGCTGCACGGAGATCTGCCGATTGATGCCGCCGCCACGGAGACGGTCGCATCGGCCCGTCGTCGGATCCAGGCCATTTTGCGCGGCGATGATCAGCGTCAGCTGGTGGTGGTGGGCCCCTGCTCGGTCCACGATGTGAAGGCGGCGCGGGAGTACGCCGAACGGCTGGCCCCGATCCGGGAACGGCTGAAGGATCAGCTGGAGGTGGTGATGCGGGTTTATTTCGAAAAGCCGCGTACGACGGTTGGTTGGAAAGGCCTCATCAATGACCCCCACCTCGATGGCTCGTACGACATCAACACAGGCCTGAGGCGGGCTCGTGGCTTACTGCTGGACCTGTCCAGGGAGGGCATGCCGGCAGCGACGGAACTGCTGGATCCGGTGGTTCCCCAGTACATCGCTGATCTGATCAGCTGGACTGCGATCGGAGCCCGCACCACGGAAAGCCAGACCCATCGGGAGATGGCTTCAGGCTTGTCGATGCCGATCGGCTACAAGAACAGTACCGATGGCAGCGCCTGCATCGCCATCAATGCGATGCAGGCGGCATCGAAACCTCATCATTTTCTGGGAATCAACCACGACGGCCATGCCTCGATCGTGAGCACGACTGGCAACCCGGATGGTCATCTAGTGCTGCGTGGCGGTCATCAGGGCAGCAACTACCACCTGGAGGCCGTTCAGGCTGCTGCAGCGGAACTGAGCAAGGCGGGCCTGAAGGATCGTCTGATGGTGGACTGCAGCCATGCCAACTCGAACAAGGATTTCCGCCGCCAGGCCGATGTACTCGCCACGGTGGCTGATCAGTTGAAGGCTGGTTCCGGCCATGTGATGGGCGTGATGATCGAAAGTCATCTGGTGGAAGGCAATCAGAAACTGACCGCTGGTCTCTCCCAGCTCACCTATGGCCAGAGCATTACGGATGCCTGCATCAGCCTGGAGACCACGGATGCGCTGCTGTCCCAGCTGGCTGCAGCCGTGGCCGATCGCAGCAGCGCTTTGACGGCATAACGTTCATCATTGATTAGCACTCCGAGGGCTTGAGTGCTAATCAGGATTTCCTTTTGCGCTTGCTAACTGTTGAGCATCAACCGATCATGTTGAACAGTTTTTCCATCACTTCTCCGTAGATTGTTGATCACGATGGAGACGATGTTGATTCACCTTCATTTCTTCGGCTTCGGAGATCCGCTGTGTCGGTTTTCTCTGGAGCAACGCACGGGTCTTCATGTGGGAGGCTTTCGCCCCCTCCTGCTGGATGAACTCCTGTGTTGGTCCCAGCGGATTGCACGTTACCAGCACTGGGACATCGAGCCACTGCAGCAGATGGTGATCAACCGCTGGATGGAGCAGGAGGACCAGATCCGTGGATGGCAGAAGCAACTCACCCATCACCCTGTTGACGTTGAACTCGTCGCCGGGCTCGGAAGTCGTGGCGATTGGCAGGGTCACTGGAACGCCATGCTGCGGGTCAGCTGATCAGCAACACCCAGGTCAGGCCCACCAGCAGCGGCACGCTGAGGTTGTCCACCCCCGCCGGACTGACTTGTTCCAGGGCCGTGGCCATCGTACTAATGCCTAAGGCAACTCTCCAGCCGATGGCGTTGCCGCTGACCAGCATCAATCCGACCAACACCAGCGTTGACACCAGGGCCATGGTCAACGTGCCAGCGACGGATTTCGTCTGTCCCAGCACGGTCCACCGCGCTGAGTTCACCGATCGGCCGATGAGGCCTGCCAGTCCATCGCCGAGTGCCATCACAAGAACACCGGCGCAGACTGCATCGGCTCGGGCGGGCCAGCACAGAATCAGCAGCATGGTGATTGCCAGGCCGTAGGCAACAGTGCCGTAGCTGTTGCGATTGACATCCTCAACGGCCGGAACGATGCGCCATCGGTGGTTGATCGCCGTTGCCAGGGTCACCAACACGGCAAAGGGAACGGCGATCCAGGCCGGGATGGCGAAGAACCAGGCCAGAGGAACCACGGCTCCTGTGCCGATGTGGATGATTTTGCGAGACAACTCCTGCTGATCGGGCCAGCGCTGACGAGTCAGCACGGCGATCAGCACCACGATCCCGAGCCATAGAGAGATGGCGATGGGTCCGATCAGATGTACCACCGGACTGGAGGCTTGGATCAGGCGGCCTGCTGGTGATCGGTCATCAAGCGCAGCTTGAGGATGGCCTTGGCTTCCAGCTGACGAACCCGCTCGCGGGACACATTGATCTGACGCCCGATCTCCGCAAGGGTCAGCGGCTCTTCACCGCCAAGACCGAAGCGAAGACGCAGGATCTTCTGTTCCCGCTCATTGAGCTGGGACAGCCAACCACCAAGATGCTCCTTTTGGATGCTGCGGTCCATGCCTTCCATCGGCTCCTCACCGTTGGGGTCTGGAATCAGCTCACCGAGGGTGCTGCGGTCTTCCTCGCCGCGGGCATGGGCATCGAGCGATGCACAGGGAGCGCTCTGGGAGATCAGATCCTCCAGTTCGCGCGGCTCAATGCCCATGGCACTGGCCAGTTCCAGTCGATTTGGTTGACGTCCAAACCGATGCGACAATTCTCTCGAGATGCGCCGCATCTTGGAGAGCTTTTCGCTGATGTGAATCGGCAGCCGGATGGTGCGGGCGCTGTTGTCGATCGCGCGAGTCATCCCCTGGCGGATCCACCAGTAGGCGTAGGTGGAGAACTTGTATCCCATGGCCGGGTCGAACTTATCGACGGCCCGTTCGAGTCCGATCGCACCCTCCTGAACCAGATCCAGCAGTTCCAGTCCCTGGTTCTGGTACTTCTTGGCGACGCTGACCACAAGGCGGAGGTTGGCCGCCATCATCCGATCCCGGGCACGTTTGCCCATGCGGATTTTGTGACGATGACGGGAGGTGAGCTCCTCTTCAGGGAGTTCCTGAAGTTGCTTCATCTCTTGGACGTGGTGCGCCAGTTCAATCTCTTCAGCGGCTGTCAGCAGAGGAATGCGACCGATGCTGCTGAGATAAAAACCGATGGAATCGGTGGCCAGACGGCCGCCTTGACGCGTTGATGCCCGCCGTCCAGTGGATGGCAAGGCAGGTGACTTCCGGGAAGACTTTGCAGTCGATCCGGAAGAGTCCAGAGGGATCCCCATCACCCTGGTCTCCTGATGAATTTGTTGTGAATTTAGCACTCACCTTCAGATTTGACTGTTGTGAATCCGAAGACTTTCGGGAGCCCCTGATGTGGTTTGCGACACCAGTGTGTGGCTGGAGTGTGTTGAACGGCTTCAGCTTGATTGCAACGATTCCGTATCAGTCATCACGGATATTTGACGCAACTTCATCTCAAAAGATCACGATTGCGGCACGCCTTGACTCCATTGCTTGATCAGTTGAACTTGAGAGTTGCGAACGTCCTCTCCGTCCTCTGGTTGCCGTTGGATAAAGCTGCCATCGCTTTGCATGTCCCAGGCGCCCCGGTTGTCCTTCAGGTAGAGCTCCAGCAAGCGCTCCAGTCGGCCTCGAAGGTTGGGATCTTCCACGGGTGTCACAGCTTCCACCCGGCGGTCAAGGTTGCGACTCATCCAGTCTGCGCTTCCGATATACACCTCAGGTGAGCCGCCGTTTCCGAACCAGAAAATCCGCGAGTGTTCAAGGAACTGGCCGATGATGCTCACAACGCTGATGCTTTCACTCAGCCCTTCTCGGCCTGGGTAGAGGCTGCACATGCCGCGGATGATCAGTTCAACCCGCACATTCGCTGCTGCGGCTTCATACAACAAAGCGATGATGTCCGGATCCACCAAGGAATTCATCTTGGCTCTGATGTGACCGTCTCGACCTTCCCTGGCATGTTCGATTTCGCGCCGGATCAGGGATTCCATCCCTTTGCGCAGGGTCACCGGAGCCACAAGCAGTCGGCGGAAACTCTGCTGTTTTGAGAACCCGGTCAGGTAGTTGAACAGTTCCACCAGGTCCTGGCCCAGCTCCGGCCGCGTGGAGAGAAGTCCGAGATCGGTGTAGAGCTTCGAGGTTTTCGAGTTGTAATTCCCGGTCCCGATGTGGACGTAACTGCGCAGCTTCTCTTGCTCTTTGCGGACCACCAGAACGATCTTGGTGTGGGTTTTCAAGCCCAGAACGCCATACACCACATGGACGCCGGAGCGTTCCAGTTGCCGGGCCCACTGGATGTTGTTGTCTTCATCAAATCTGGCCTTGAGTTCCACTAGGGCCATCACCTGCTTGCCATTTTCAGCGGCACGGATCAGTGCCGCGATGATCGGTGAATCCTTCGAGGTTCGATAGAGGGTCATCTTGATCCCCATCACCTGGGGATCATCAGCGGCCTGATTGATGAATTCCTCCACCGTGGTGGAGAACAGGTCATAGGGGTGATGCAAGAGGATGTCCTGCTGACGCATCACCGAGAAGATGCTCTCGAATTCCTCGGGTTTGATGGCACCTTCGTCAATCAGATGCTGTTGGGTTCTGGCCAGTACCGTTGGGGTCTGTCCGCTGTGCTGTTTGTCCTTCAGTTTCGGAAGAGGCAGGGCCATCAATCCGAAGAGATCATCCAGACCCAGGGGTCCATCAATCCTGTAGAGGTCTTCTTCCTCAACGGCGAGGCCATTCATCAACATTTCAACGACGTCCTCGGGCATGTCGTTGGGCACTTCGAGTCGCACCACTTCGCCTCCCATTCGCCGTTTGCGCAGACCCTGCTCAAGGGCAAGCATCAGGTCATCGGCTTCGAGATCCCGCAGTTCCAGGTCGGCATCGCGGGTCACGCGGAAGAAGTAATGCCCCTGCACGCTCATCCCCGGAAAGAGGAGATCGAGGTTGAAGGCGATCACCTGTTCCAGCGGTACGGCGGTGTGGATGGGTTTGGGATCGCTCTCACTCAGCTCGGTGGGAATGGAGACGAAGCGTGGCAGGTTCTTCTGGGGAACCTTCACTCGTGCGAATTGACGTTGGCCTGATTCCGGGTCGTGAATGACAGCAGCAACGTTGAGGCTGAGGTTGCTGACGAAGGGGAAGGGATGTGCCGGGTCAACGGCAAGCGGAGTCAGCACTGGAAACACCGAATGGCGGAAGGTGTCGCTGACCCATTGCTGTTGATGCTTGTTCAACTGGCTGTAATCCAGCAGTTGCACGTTGTGGTCGAGCAGTTTTTTGCGCAGTTGTTTGCGGTAGTGGTCCTGCTGTTGCTGCAGCAGGGGTATCAGCCGTTCGCGAATGGTCAGCAGCTGTTCGAGCGGCGTCTTTCCGTCTTCGCTGGGGGTGGTGATGCCAGCTTCCACCTGAGACTTCAGGGACGCCACGCGCACCATGAAGAACTCATCAAGGTTGTTGCTGAAGATGGCGCTGAACTTGGCCTGGTCCAGCAGGGGGGTGCGCTGATCCAGCGCCTGGGCGAGGACTCTCTGGTTGAAGGCGATCCAGCTCAGTTCCCGGTTGATGTAGCGGTCCGGGCTCAGAACAGCGGAGCTCATGGGAAGTTTGGAGCTGGATCTGCGGGGTCAGCCGAAACGTAGCAATCAGATTCGTGTCTCAACCCTGGCTGAACGCGGGGCTCCAGCCACAAGACCTGCCACGCCGAACAGCACCAGAGCACCGATCCAGAAGGGACTCGTCTGTCCCAGATGGTCGTAGCTGAATCCTGCAGCGGATGCCCCCAGAAAGGTGCCGAGACTCTGGAGTCCCTGCAGTCCTCCCAGGGCTGCTCCCTGACCATCCCGCGTCAGTCGTTTCGAGACCAGCGCCCGCAGACAAGGCGTGACCAGGCCGGTGCCCAGCGCCAGCAGGGCGACGGCGCTGTAAATGACCGGCATCGACGTCTCTTCCGTTGCGAGCGGCACCATCAGGCAACCCACGCTGAGCAGTCCCAGACCCGCCAGGGTGAGACGGAGTTCGCCGAATCGCTTCACCAGCGGGCCGATCAGTCCTCCCTGCACCACCATGGCGATCACGCCCACTAGGGCAAAGGCGGCTCCCGCCATCCCTTCCGTCCAGTTGAAGGCGTTGCGCAGATAAAGCACAAGAACCGTGGTGAAGCCGTTGAAGGCCATGAAGAAGCCGAAGAAGGCCAGGGCCAGACGCCGCACGTCTGGACGGGCAAACACCCGCTGAAGCAGCGATACAGGGTTGAGGGCTCGCTTGCGCGGCAGAGGTTTACGGGCCTCAAGAGGATGGGTTTCCGGCAGCAACAGACTCACCATCACCAGGTTCACGACGGCAAACCCGGTGGCTCCCCAGGCGGGGAGGATGCGGTTCATTTCACCCAGCACACCACCAAGGCCTGGTCCGAGGGCAAAGCCCAGGCCGAAGGCAACACCGATCAGTCCAAAGGCTTTGGCACGGTTCTCCGGGGTTGTGACGTCAGCCAGTACGGCGGTGGCGGTGGCGGCCGTTCCGCCGCTGATGCCATCGATGATCCGGGCTGTGAACAGCAGGGCTAGGGGGACGCCTGCTGCGGCAGCTCCGGGCCAGATCTGCTGCCAGGGCACCGTCAGGGTGATAGCGAACAGTCCCATGCCGACGACGGAGCCACCCACACAGATGCTGATCACCGGTTTGCGGCCGAAGCGATCACTGAGGGCACCGATCAGTGGCGCTACAGCGAATTGAGAGAGGGCGTAAGTCCCCGACAGCAGACCGACGGTGCTGCCGCTGCTGCTGAAGTCCGCCAGCAGAAAGGGCAACAGCGGTAAGAAAATGCTCTCGCTCAGTCGATCGTTCAGCAGCGTCAGAAACGCGCTGAGCAGGGTGGGGATACGGGGGCGCTGCAAGGCGACCGGCGGTTGAAGGAGACTCACATTCCCACAGGCCGATGGCATGCCACTCCGCCCGATCGGGTCCGCTGATCACCCCCTGCTGCGGGAGATCTACGCGGATGCCATCGAGAGTCAGGCTCCGGGGCTCTATTCCTCAGACCAGGTCCGCGCCTGGGCGGCTCTGGCCTGGTTGCCCGGGATCCTGGATCGCACCTTCCTGGAGGGGCAGGGGTGGATTAGCGGTCACGACGCTGCCTTTGCCATCCGTGAACCGAGGGATCGCTTGTCTTTGCTTTATTGCCGAGGACGGGCTTGCCGCCAGGGCCATGGCCGCGCCTTGCTGGACCAGATTGAGGCCGATGCCCGCCATGAGGGGGTGGAGCGGTTGCGCACCGAAGCGAGTCAGTTGAGTCGTCCGTTGCTGGAACGCTGCGGTTGGCGTGTGCAGGCTCCGGAAACCATCAGCATCGGAGGCGTCCCGTTCAAGCGCTATCGGATGGATAAATGGCTTCTCCAGGACCGCAGCTGATCGAGGCATTGCAGGGCTTGGCCTGTTTTCAGCACGCCATCAGCTGTTTGCAGGCCTGATTCAAGGCTGTCGCTGAGGCCGCTGAACCAGAGGTAAGCCCCGGCATTCCAGCGCAGGGCATCCAGGAGTGGGCCACGGTTGTCGAGTGCCGCAAGGGCCTTTTCCGTCCAGGCCGTTTCGTCGCTCCACTCCACATCCGCTGCATGGCAGCCATGGTCTCGAGGGTGAAGAATCAGCCGTTCGGCCTGGCCCTGCTGAACCCTTGCGGTGATGCAGGCCCGCCCGATGGGGAGATCGGTGCCACCTTCCAGACCCTTCACCGTGAGCAGATTGGTTTCGCCGGCCAGCTTGAGGGCCTCCCAGGCGCGGCTTTCCGTGGGGGGATGAACGAAACCACTTACCAGCAGGTGGTTGCCTTGATGGGGTGTCCACAGCAGTTCAAGACTGGCCACTGGAGGACGTTTGCCCAGTTCCTCGCGGTAACCGATCAGGCTTTCGGCGATGGCGAAATGGTCGGGCTGGTGGATCAGTGCAAACCCGGTCTGCTCAAAGCCTTCTTGGACAGTGGCTATGGAGAGACCCGCCAGGTCAAGGCCCAGTATTCGGAACAGATCAATGGCGGTGACGCCGTATTTGATCGGAATGCGATTCCCCCCTTGCAGCACCACGGGCTGACCGCAGGCGAGCAGCACCAGCGTGGTGAGTGGGTAGATAGGGGCCGTGCGTGTGCGACCGTCAAATGGCATGCCGAAACAGAGCGGCGGCCGCTGACCCTCTGCACTGGTCAGCACAGGACCAAGTCTACGGTAGGTATCGAGCATGCCAGTGAGTTCCTGAGGCTCCGGCCGGCGGATGCGATGGGCGATCAGGAAGGCTCCGATCTGAGCTGGGGATGCCACCCCATCGAGCATGAGATGGAGCGCATCGGCAGCCTCCTCCCGGCTCATCCCCTTGCTGGTGTGCTCACCACTGCCAACTTTGCGCAGGTGCTGCTTGAAGCGTTCCCGACCGTTGACGATGCCGCTGGTCACAGATGTCCCCTCAGCTGAACGAAGTGTTCAGGAGTGCCGGACCCCATGAAAGTAGTGGTTGATACCAATCGTCCTAGTGTTGCGGCAGGACGTTCAGTCCGTCGAAGCTGCCGTGCCGGGGATGGTCGGGGTTGTGACGACCATCGGCGTAGTACAGACGCTCGAGGACGAGGTTGATGGCCGGTTTTGCTTGCAATTGTTGGCTGAACAACAACGACGAGATGTCCCGAAAGAGCTGACTCATTTGATTGTAGTTATATTTTTTTATTGCAGCGTCACAGGAACGTGTCTGTTGTATGCGATGCATCAAAACGATGAATTGATTTGGTCGCCGTTGCTGCATTTTGAGTGCATCTGCTGGGTGACACTTACGATGCTTCTGAGACGTTCCGATTTGGAATGCTGCTTTGAGGCAGTTTATTGTTCGCTTGACCGTTATGTCTTTAACAGCCACGTTGATGGCCGCCAAAAAGGCCAAAGGTATGAGTTTTGCTGATCTCGAGGCGGCCATTGGTCTCGATGAGGTTTGGGTTGCATCTTTGTTCTATGGCCAAGCGACGGCCTCGAAGGAGGAGGCCGAGAAACTTGCTGGTTTGTTATCCCTTGATGCAGAAACAACAGCGGCACTGCAGGAATATCCAACCAAGGGAAGCCTTGAGCCAGTGATTCCCACTGATCCTTTGATTTATCGTTTTTACGAGATCATGCAGGTGTATGGTATGCCTCTGAAAGATGTAATTCAGGAGCATTTCGGAGATGGAATTATGAGTGCCATTGATTTCACTATTGATGTCGATAAAGTTGAGGACCCTAAAGGTGATCGTGTCAAAATTGTAATGTGTGGTAAGTTTTTACCCTATAAGAAATGGTGAAATCTAAGGCTTTGGACTTATCTAAAGCCCAATTCTTATTGGGCTTTAGGTTCTAAACTGTTCGTTAAGTTTTTTTTGGGCAAATGACCGTCTTGATTCACTTTTTAGGGTTTTACTAAGTTTCAGTAAATATCTCTTGCTGTTTTCGGATGCTATACAGCTAAGAGCTCTGAGTGCGGTAAATGCGACTTCGTCAGAGTCTTCTTGACACAAACAAAATAATCGTTTGCAGATTTCTTTACTGTCACGACGCTGAATTATACGGACTGCTTCAATAACAACTGAATCCCGAAAATCGTTGAGTGCTTCATTACAGTAATCCAAGAGTTGGTGATCTGTTAGAAGATGTGAGCGAAATTCCAGCAATTGAAGTCCAGCGAGTCGATAACTTTGACCAGGATGATGTAAGCAATGAGTGACGATTGCTTCGGGAACTTCAGCACCCCAACAACTAAGCGATTGAACTGCAGTTAGTCGAAGTTTTTCATTATCATTGCTGCGCTTGAGCAGTTCCAGTAACCATTCACGGGCCTCAATTTGATGGCAGAGTCCTGCGGCCATCACCAATTCAGGCATGTCGCCATAGCGTTGCAGTAGATGTTCAATAATCGGCCAGCCATGATCTGCAAGCATACCCATTTTTTCACAGAGAGCTAGCCGCAGATCAGTAGCAAGGTTGGGCGAATAAACATTTTCTAACCAACGAGGATCCAATGGAACCTTACGTGAATTTCCGAGTCTTTCCCACAGATCTGATTCGTTATCCTTCATGGTTGTTTAGCGCTAGTAGTTTTTTTTGGTGCAAGATGTAATTCTTCATTGTGTAGAAACGAACACAACAAGTCTACTATATAGTCTTGGTACCGATTAAATATATCACATATCATTTTCCCTATTTTAGGTTTGCTGAGTCTGAGCGTATGATTTTTCATTTATGGTTACCTAGGTAAATGATTACGACTCGCTCTTGACACATGATGTATGCCGAATTTATCTAAACTTCAATTATTGTATTTAAATTGTATCCAGTTCTACTAAGAATTCGTTGTCGGTTAACAATTACGATTTTGTATCAACCCGTCGGTATTTTACGTTTACGTCTGCACCAATCAGAACCCGACTCTTTTTTGATTGTAATAAGTCATTTGAGATAAAGTTATATATCCTTATACTATTTTAGAAGTCTGAGTGGTTAAATAAGCAATGAATTAAGAGAATACAACAAACGAGCATATACTTTTGAAGCCGAATATTAGGAGAATGTGCCAGCTAATTGATTGCTTGCAAATCAATCAATTATATTGCCTGCTGCATGAATTTACATTATGCACGTATACCGTTCGATAGTAATTTTACAAAAGCAAAATTGGTAATCTTAAATATGTCTAAAATCAACTTGATGAACTTACCGTCACAGCTATAATAAATTAGCGGTCAATCACAAATGAGCTTTTTTGGATTAGGTTTTCCTGAGATACTAATTATATGCCTTATTTTTTTATTAGTCTTAGGGCCTAATAAATTGCCCAAAGTAGGAAAATATTTGGCTAAATATTTGGGCGGTTTTAGATCCGCCTCTGATGAATTTAAGAGAGAAATTGATGTAGTTGTCTTGGAGGACAAAGATCCTAAAGAAGATACCCTTTAATCTTAAGGCGATTGATCTGCGCAGCAGATCTTCTCTCAAATATAATAAATTCCTAATAATAAAGATTCACTCATTGTTGCAATAAGTATAATTTTCAGTTTAAGCGCATACTGTTTAGGACATCCAACAAATTTTATCTGGAGAACTACCTTTCTCTCTAATAAATTGAACAGCCGATTAATGTAGCAAGTGAGACAATTCCGACAAGTTTTGCTATGAGTATCACCTGATACAACATCCGCGTTCGCTTTCCAACTATAAATAAAGAAGTATGAACCCGATTTGTGGCGAATCTTTTCACCTCGCATGCATCCACAACAACTCAGACTGCCGCTGAGATTCTTAAGTCACAGCTTCAATGTAATAGCACTACAGAAGCTACATCAAGTTCTCCTTCCTTTCAACCACAAACCGGTCATGGTTTGTTTTGCTTCTGTGTAGAATGCCGGCCATTTAGTCCAGATCATCAAGATTTTACCGAAGATATGCCTTCAGATCCTGAGGATTTGATGGATGATTTTTATAAAATGGGTTTGATTAAAGCCGATGCTGTAGAAGTCGCTGAGGCTGTTTCATCAGCGGAGCTTAGAGAGATTCTTTTTTATAAGAACGCTTCTCAAGGTGATCCTGCCAAGGAAAAGCTTCTACGGGCACTAGCTGAAGAAGCCGGTGGATTAGACCAAGCAATGGCAGCAGCTTTTGGTCCTCAAGCAGGTGAATTCTTTGCCTCTATTCACTCTAGTTCCCCTTTTGGAAGAAGGTCATTTCTCAAAGGATTGGCTGCTGGTGCGGCCATGATAACAATTGCCAATAGCGCAGGCTTAGATACTCAAGATGCTCATGCAGCAGGTCATGCCGGCGGTAAATTAGAGAAAACTAACTTGAAGATTGGATTCATTCCAATTACATGTGCAACACCGATAATCATGTCAGAACCTATGGGTTTCTATAAATCTAATGGTTTGAAATGTAAGGTTGTGAAAATGCCAAGTTGGGGAGCTGTTCGCGATTCGGCCATTGCAGGTGAGCTTGATGCTTATCACATGCTCGCTCCAATGCCTATTTCTATGACTTTGGGATTGGGAACTTCTCCATTCAGCGTCAAATTAGCCAGTATTGAAAATATCAACGGACAAGCAATAACTGTAGCTAATCGCCACAAGGATAAAGTTAAATCTGCCGCAGATATGAAAGGCTTTGTATTCGGAGTACCATTCCCATACTCGATGCATAATTTACTACTTAGATATTACCTCGCTAAGGGTGGAGTTGATCCTGATAAGGATGTACAAATTCGCCCTGTACCACCACCGGATAGTGTTGCCCAGATGGTTGCAGGTGATATCGATGCATATTTGATGCCTGATCCATTTAATCAAAGAGCTGTGTTTGAAGGTGTTGGTTTTATTCACCTTCTAACTAAGGATCTCTGGGTTGGTCATCCATGCTGCGCTTTTGCTGCGGGTGAACCCTGGATTAACAAGCATCCAAATACTTTTAAAGCCATCAATAAATCTATTATTGAAGCTGCGAATTATGCAACAAATCCTACTAACAGATCTGAAATTGCGAAATACATTTCTGGCCGCGCCTTCCTAAACCAACCGACTAAAGTCGTTGAAGCTGTTTTGACAGGCAAGTTCGATGACGGCTTGGGCAATAAGAAAAATGTTCCTGACAGAATAGATTTTAAACCTTATCCTTGGCAGAGCTTTTCACATTGGATTCAGTCTCAACTTGTACGATGGGACCTTGGAGGAGCTGCTGACGCAATTAAAGCTGGTGACTTTAATGCTAATAGTGCTGCAATATTCCTAACAAATGAAGCTCAATCTTTGGAGAGGGAGCTGGGTTTCAATCCTCCCTCCCGTTCGTTCAAGACTGAGAAGCTTGCATACGACAGCTTTGACCCTACTGATCCGTTGGGCTATGTCAGCAAACAAATTGATAGAGACGGTGTATAGACTGTATGTCTACAAAGTCAACAATCCTGAGATCGTTACTGATCTCAGGATCTAGCCTCCTCTCTTTTTGCGTTGTCTGGGAAATTATAGCCAGTACCAATTTAATTCCTAATTTTCCAGGGGCTTTAAAGACCTTTCAGGAATTATTATGGTGGATATCAGATCCATTTTTTGATAACGGTCCTAACGATTTAGGGATTGGTTTCAATTTACTTATAAGCTTAAGAAGAGTTCTAATTGGTTACACACTTGCAATGGTTGTTGCAATTCCAGTCGGTCTCTTTGTTGGTGTTTCCAAAACCGTTAAGTCTTCTGTTGATCCTTATGTACAACTACTGAAACCGGTCTCACCGCTTGCCTGGCTGCCCATTGGCTTATTCGTATTTAGAAATTCAGAAGTTACCGGTATTTTTGTCATTTTTATTACAAGCATCTGGCCGACTTTAATTAATACCGCAATTGGTGTTCAATCCGTAGATTCTGATGTCTTAAAAGTTGCAAAGTCATTAGGTGCTTCCAAAACAAATACCATTACCAAAGTCATCTTACCTGCAGTAATGCCAAATATTTTAGCTGGGATGAGAATTTCAATGGGTACAGCATGGCTTGTAATAGTTGCTGCTGAAATGCTTCTAGGCACGGGTATCGGATATTTTATATGGAATGAATGGAACAATTTATATGTAGCTAACATATTTGTAGCAATTATAATCATAGGAATAACTGGTTATGTACTGGATCAAATCTTTGAGATTTTGCAACTTCGATTCAATTACGATTCATGACTAAATCTGTTCCCAGTTCAGTTGATTCCATTTCTTACAAGGAACATGAATCTCATGTTGAAATTGTAAATCTAAGCAAAGTTTTCCCAATTTCTCGACCTTCTCTTTTTAACAAAAAAACTGAGAACTATGTTGCTCTTGAAGGTGTGAATCTCGATATTAAAAAGAACACTTTTGTCTCTTTGATTGGCCCTTCGGGTTGTGGTAAATCAACGCTTTTGAATCTTTTAGCAGGATTAGATGATTTCACGTCTGGTGAAATTTTCATCGAAGGCAAGCCACTGGTTGGCCCTGGTCCAGACAGAGGCATAATTTTTCAGAACTACGCACTGATGCCCTGGCTTACCGCCGCAGGCAACATCGAATATGCCTTAGAGACGGCCTGTCCAGAACTAAGTACCTCACAGAGGCGTGAAAAAGCCAGATACTTTTTGAATATGGTTGGGTTAGAACGCTCAATGAACAAGTTTCCAAAGCAAATTTCAGGTGGTATGAAGCAGAGAGTTGCTATTGCACGAGCTTTGTCTATTAATCCGTCTATGTTACTTATGGACGAGCCTTTTGGAGCCCTTGATGCCCTTACAAGGTCCTATTTGCAAGAAGAAGTGTTAAAAATATGGGAGAAAAATAGAGTCACAGCTCTTTTAATTACACATAGTATTGAAGAAGCATTGTTAATGTCTGACAAAATTGTACTTATGTCAAGTGGACCATCTGCAAATATTGCAGATATTATAGATGTCCCTTTGCCAAGGCCCAGAATCCGTAATATTATAGAAAAAGATTCTCTCTTCATTGATATCAAACTCCAACTTGAGGATCATCTCCTTCGCGAAACAAGAGCAGTTGAAGAGTCTTCTTAGTTACACTTTGTGTTTGTTGAACCCGCCTAAAGTAGCTCTTTTATTTTATTATGTATTTAGTAATTTCACTTAATTCTATGTCTCCGGGTCTAAAGTATCTTACATATAAAGTATCAACATTTTTGTAATTACCCTTAATAAATTCTTGGAATTCTTCTTCATTGCTTATATTGCAATATTTAGGTTGTATCTCTTTGCCCTTTAACAATTCTCCATCCTTTTCAATTCCAACGATAATTATTAAAATCTTTCCTTGAATAATACTTGCACCTGATTCTTTTAATAAAGCAAGTGTACTTACTTCTTTCATTAATTGTGAAAAAATATCTTGGTCTTCGTTACTTTTTGCTGATTCTTCATTCATTGGCAATAGGCTAGGACTCTTCCTATATTATATACATTCATGTTATTATAAAGGAATCTATTGTCGGCCCATTAAAAATCTTAATCAAAATTGCGTATGTTAATGCCTAAATAAACCGCTTCCTTAAACAATTCTGTAGTTGCTTTTTTGTCATTTTCTTTTTGAGACTTTAGATAACGCTTCCGCAGTGAGTCAGTGACGGAGGCCAGCCATTGAGTTTGATACATAACGTGTATTGTATTGATTTACACCATTATACAGTCCGGCCAGTCGCATTTGAATTAGTTTCTAATTTCTTAATCAACTTCCTTTGATCCTCAAGGATTATATCGAACGGTCATATATTTAGTTTTTGAATCCGATTCCTTCTCCTTTTTTAGACGGTATATCCCAGCAGAATAATTTCCCCGAGTCGCTAGCAGCTAAAAAGGCATTATCGTCTCTCTTCCATTTTAGTCGTGTCGGCGTCGAGTTGATGGATACCTTGTCAATGGGCTCACCATCTCCATTTTTATCTAATTTCCAAATTGCAATTGATCCATCTTTTGCACCAGATGCTAATAACGAGCTACTGTTAGCAAAGCTAAGGCAACTTATCGGCTCATTATGAAGTATAAGTTGTCCCGGAATTGTTCCCTCAGGACCCTTATCTTTAAAGTTCCATACTGTAACTTGGGGGCTTCCCCCTGTAGCTAAATATTGACCCGTAATATCGAACACAATATCTTTAGGTTTGCCAGGATAACCAGTCATTTCAGCGTCTTTACCATTAGTTCGTCGCCAAAAATGTACTGAATTGTCTTGACTTCCACAAGCTACAATTTCCCCGTTTGGGCTCAATGCCAATGATATAAGAGATCCCTTCCACTCAAATCTTTGACAAGCTTTATTGGTTTTTACATCGTAAATAATCACTTGGCCATAGCTTGCTATCGCTAATTCGTTATTATTTGACCAATATATTGCTGACACAGTACTTGTCAGTTCATCGGAACGCCATAATTGATTTCCTGACGAATCAATCACATGTACGAACTTTCCAATGCTACCGGCTAATAATTTTCCGTTGTTTGTCCATTGTATATTGTCAACCCAGTCATTGCCTAATGAGTTTGAACTTAGTAAGCTTCCATCTGAAGCCGCATTAATATCAACCTTGCCGTTTTGGCCACAAGTTGCATATATGCTTCCGTTGGGATTTACTGCTAGATCTAAGAGTGATTTGTTGTGAGTGTCTTTTTGCATGTATAGTAACTTCCCTGTTTTTGCATCAAAAGAGTAAATGTTGCCTGTTATATCTGCAGCAATAATATTCTTATTTTCGAGTGCCCAGTCACAAGCTATTACGTATTCGCTAATTTCACTGTACCATCCATCTTGAAAGATGCTGTTAGATCTTTTCATGCTAGACATTTTTCAAACTCAGTCCTTAATGCATCCTCGTCTAAATTTCGGCCTATGAATACAAGTTGGTTCTTCCTGGGCTCGTTTCCCCACTCGCTTCCAGGCTCTGCAGTAAATAACATATGGACCCCTTGAAATACAATTTTTCTAGATTCTTCAGCGTAGCTGATAAATCCTTTGGTTCTAAATATATCTACTCCTTTTTCTCGGAGAAGTTTTGAAATCCAATCGTTTAATTTATCTGGATTAATGTTGCCAAGGCTTTCTAGAGCAATAGATCCAACTTCATCGTCATGCTCGTGTTCAGCTACCCATATTCTTTCGGTCTTTGTATCAATCCCCTTAGTTATATTGCTAAATTTTTTATCTCTTGTCTGATCATCCTTATTGTCATCCAGTCTTATATTGAATTCTTCTGCCGTATGTTGGGTGAAGAGACCTATAGTTGATTTATTATCTATGTATAATTCAAAGGCCTTCTGACCCGCATCTTGTAATTGTAATTCAATAACCTCGTTAAAACTTATTGCTTCACCTGGCATAAGTTGTTTAGGTTCTTTTGAAAATATTCTTACACAATCTTCGGCGTACCCGTCAAGATCTTTTCCATTTGAACTATTAAATTCTATTGCTGTTATTAGCATTGTTGGATCAGGTCCATCATCAAAATAAAGCCTGTAGTTTCCTTTCTTAAGTTCATATACTCCGGTCCACTCAAACGGATATTCAGGTTCGAGAAATGTCGGACGTCTATCTAATGTTTGCTGGAGATCAAATGCACCAAGATTCAAGACATCTTCAACATCGACCCCTGCTTCTTTTGAACGCAGTATACGGGCCATTTTGTTCATATCTCTAAGGCGTGATTCAAGTACGTTGACTTCGTTTTTGGAAACTAAGTCAGTTTTATTGAGTATGAGTACGTCCGCGAAGGCGACCTGCTCTGCACTTTCAGTGCTATGTTCTAATTGTTGATTAATGTGAGCAGAATCTACTAACGTCACTATTCCATCAAGAGTAAATTCATCTCTAACTTCATCATCCATAAAAAAAGTTTGTGCTACCGGCCCTGGGTCAGCGAGGCCGGTCGTTTCAACTAAAACGTAATCAAATTTGTCCCTACGTTTCATTAGATTGCCTAGGACTCTTATCAGATCACCTCTTACCGTGCAACAAATGCAACCATTAGACATTTCAAAGACCTCTTCGTCTGCATTAATGACGAGTCCTTGATCAATTCCAACTTCGCCGTATTCGTTTTCTATGACTGCAATCTTTTTGCCGTGCTCTTCTCTCAAGATCTTGTTTAACAGTGTGGTTTTCCCTGCCCCAAGGTAGCCAGTAAGTATGGTGACAGGAACCTTTCGCTTTTCTTTCATTACTAGATGAGTGATCAACTACTATACTAATACCAGGTAGCTTACACTGCCTTTTTTTTTCAGTGATTCAAATATATCTTTGGTTTTTCGTATCGTATTTGACTTCGCTTCTCCTACATGGTGCGCTTCAGTAAGTGGGCTACTGGCTCGCTAGCCTCAATATTTTTGGTTTCTTGCGGCTCCCTCACAACGCCTCCTGAGAGGTCTAAGAAAATTTCTATTATGACCTCATTCCTTCCCATAACACTATTTGCTAGGGCAGTAGCCGGTGAATGCGGTGATGTCAAAGCTTTAATACCCACAAATATTGGACCACACGATTTTCAATCAACTCCTAAGGACATTCTATCTATTGGCAAGGCTGATATATTTTTTATTAACGGCTTGGGAATGGAGACTTTTTTAGACAGGCTAATCTCTTCATCAGCGAGTACAACATTATCCGTTGTTGACACTAGTATTGGTATCAAGACCATTTCTACTGATATCTCTAACGCGGATTCTGATCCTAATCCTCACATATGGTTAGATCCTATACGCGCTATTAGCCAGGTTGAGACTATTAAAGATGCTCTTGCGGAATTAAACCCTGCTTGTAGTGAAGTTTATACTTTAAATGCCTCCGCTTATGTGGATGACCTGCTCGCATTGCATGCTGAAATTTTATCCAAGTTGGAGCCTTATCAGGGCAAATCATTTATCGCCTATCATGACTTTGCACCATATTTTGCTGAACGATATCAATTAAAAGCTGAATACTTAGTTGATCTGCCAGATATCAATCCAAGCCCCGTTGATTTACAGCGAGTTTCGAATCTTGTTCGAGACTCCGATTTAAAGGCTCTTTTAACTGAGCCTCAAGATGGAAACAATTCTTTCAATTCGTTGGCACGTGATCTTAATATTAAAATAGCACTATTCAATCCCATTGAAACTATTTCACGGGATTTTGTGTATGACGAGTCTCTCTATTTTGACCTTATGCGGGATAACTTGTCCAATCTTCTTCTCTCTCTTGGTGGTTAAACTATGTCATATCCAATTGCTTCTGTTAAGAATCTTACTGTAAGAAGGGGTGCCAATGTTGCTGTAGATGATGTTTCTTTTGAATTATTAGCTGAGAGTGATACAGCTTTAGTTGGCCCTAATGGTGCTGGTAAGAGTTCATTAGTTGCCTCCTTGTTGGGTCTTATTCCGCGCGTCTCAGGCGACATCACTATTATGGGCACCAAAATGAATAAAGCTGGGTATCTACCGAAATCCATACGCGAGCGAATTTCTTATATTCCACAGAATTTTTCTTTTCAGGGTCAGTTTCCCCTCTCCGTATTTGAGTTCGTGCAACTTGGACTTAGTAATTGTTCGTCCTTTCTACGCATGCGTGACTCCCATACTAAGATTTTAGTTCATCGATCTTTGGAAAGAACCGATACTTTTAATTTAAGACGACGTCTTCTTAGTGAACTTTCTGGCGGTGAACTGAAGCGAGTTATGCTTGCATTTTGTATCGTACGTCCGAGGGATCTTCTTGTTTTGGACGAAGTTCAGGCTGGTCTAGATATACCTTCAACTCAACGTTTTCAAAAAATGTTATTTGAATTGCGTCGGCAGGAAGGTTGGACTGTCCTCCATATATCTCACGATATTGATATGGTTCTCCGTAGTAGCGATCAAGTACTTGGTTTAAATAGACGTTTGTGCTGCCGAGGTGTACCTAATCTTGCATTGACTTCCGAAAGATTAAGTGTTCTCTATGGGCCCAATATAGTTTCTTATCAGCATCAATGTCGTGGGTGATTTATCAACTTTTTTTGAGTTATTTGATGAGCCATTTATTCACCGCGCATTAATTGGTGGCTTTTTAACTGGTTCTTTAGGAGGGCTTATAGGTTATTTTGCTGTACTCCGACAACTTGCTTTTTTTAGTGATGCATTAGGGCATTCTGCCTTGCTCGGTATAACTCTAGGTATCCTTTTAAATGTGAATCCTACTTTTGTTCTTATTCCTTTTGCCATTATATTTGCATTTCTTGTAAATAATCTAGTTGAGAGCAGTTCTTTGCCTACCGACGCACTATTGAATATCGTATATTCTAGCTCTCTAGCAGCAGCTGTTCTTGCCTTAAGTAAAATCAACTCTTATAGTGGTAGCATTAAGCAGTTGCTTTTTGGAGATATTCTTGGTATTACAGCATCAGATATATATATTACATTGATCCTTTTTATTGTTTCTTTTATCTACCTTGTCTTTAGTCTTCGTTCTCATGTTCTTTTAACTCTTAATGAGGATTTGGCTGGCTCTATTGGTATTAACACAAGATTCCATAAACTTGCTTTCATCATTTTATTGGGTATTGTTGTATCTGTTTCAATTAAGTCTGTTGGTGTATTGCTTATAAGTGCTTTCGTTGTAATACCTGCATGCGCTGGTAGACTTATTTCGCGTAAGTTTAGTTCTTATATTGTTTTTTCTATGGTGCTGGGCGGTTTGTGTGCTCTGTTTGGGCTTATTTTATCAGGTTTCTTTAATCTACCTTCAGGTCCTTCGATTGTAATCTTGCAATTCTTTGCTTTCCTTTTTTCTTTGATATTTTCTCGTGTATACAATTTAGTAGAATAATCTTTTTGCGATTTCTTCTCCGAATTCTTCGTGGCAACCTAGCCTACCTCTAACGTATAAAATATCTTTAATGCTATCTGAGAGTACTTCCATCTCTGATAATGATTTTTTTGGTGAATCCTTCGGTATAACAAGAGTAGACATTTCTTGAATCTTTTTTGTATTTGATATCCACCACTTCTTATTTTTATCTATATCTAAACTCCCTGTTACGAATGCTGCGCTTGCGTATCGTGCTCCCTTTTGTCGAGATAATACTTGGAGTCTGAGTATTTTATCATTATCAAGGTCATTCTTATTTAGCCATACATGCCTTTTCATCATGAATCTTATAATCACTTTTGTTGTATTTATGAAGTATAGTATTGGACCAATGATAGGAAGTCTTACTATTTCATTTATGATGTTTAGCCTCTTAGGAGACCATCCTGTCATACTTGGAAGTGGACCTCTCCATGTTGGTGCAATTAGCACAACTTGTTTTATTGTATTGATGTACTTGTCTTTTAGTGTAAGTACAACTGAGGCACTATGACCAGCTGCAACTATAGTTAGCTTTTTATTATTTTTTCTCTGGATTGCTTTGATAGCTTTTCTAAGTGTTTTTTGTAATACTTTTCCGCTGTAGTGTATATCTTTTTTATCACTTTCGCCGAATCCAGGCCAATCAATTGTTATTAATTGGTATTTATCTGTCACTATTGCTTTAAAACTCTGCCATTCATCGCTTCTTGAAATTGTACTTAAGGCCGGAAGCATTAGCATTGGAGGTTTTTCTCTTTTACCTTCCCATTTCATCTGTATTCCTATTTTCTTGTTATCATGAATAATTGAGAATCTTTCTCTAATGTGATATAGATTCTCCATCTGATTTAAGTTCGATACTTTCTTTGTTATACCTTTTAACCCTAGCATGATCTTTTTTTCTATACTCTAATTATTGCAATTCTTTTAATTTTGCAATATTATCTTTACTCTTCTCTGTTGATCAACTTTGCTTTATAACTTGTTTTATTTCTTATAAAATAATTATTTCTTTTCTGTAGCTCCAAATTTTGAAATAAGTACTTCCTTAAGGGCTGTTTTGATTTCAGCCGCAGGTATAGCTTTGCGATAGATTTGACCAATAGTTGGGTTGCGACCCTGTGAACCACCAAT
The DNA here is from genome assembly GCF_000195975.1 of Parasynechococcus marenigrum WH 8102. Classification (GTDB taxonomy): domain Bacteria; phylum Cyanobacteriota; class Cyanobacteriia; order PCC-6307; family Cyanobiaceae; genus Parasynechococcus; species Parasynechococcus marisnigri. Next base: position 2,381,187 of record NC_005070.1, on the reverse strand, counting down.
AGTCATTGTGTAGCCTTCACCCATTACTCCTTCAGCATTTTTAGCCTTTGTACCTGTTAAACCTATTGCTCCCATATAAGCCTGTCCACATGTATTTGGGCAGCCAGTCCAGTGAACTTTTATCTCTTCAGGTAGATTCAACTCCTCGTCAAGTTCCTTTGCTGCTTTTAAGGCTTGGTCTTTAGTGTTGGTAAGCGCAAAACTACAGTAAGTATTTCCCGTGCAGGACACTGTTCCTGCTGAAATATTGCTAGGTGCTAGGGGGAAACGCTGCAATAATGTATCAGTCTTTAATTCTTCAACTTTTTCACTCGTAAGACCTGTGATAATTATATTTTGGTCTTCTGTGAGTCTAATTTCTCCATTTCCATATTTGAGACTCGCTGTTGCGATATCTTGTAGATCCTCTGCCGTGAGGCGACCGACCGGCACGTGTATGCCAGCAAAATAAAGTCCGGCTTGTTTCTGCTGATTAATGCCGAAGTGAGAGCGTGGAGAGTTTTCGAATATTGAGCCTGGATCGGGAGTGAGTGTTCCGTACAGTTTTTCCACTTGGCTGCGGAATTCCTCGTGCCCTATCTCATCGAGATACATGCGGAAACGTCCCTTGGTTCTCTTCTCTCTTTCTCCATTGTCTCTCCAGAGACGAATCACAGTATCCAAAATGTTGCAGATCTCGTCAGGTAATACCCATACATTCATGGGAAATGCATATGCGTTCATCTGTGGAGATAAAATCCCTCCAATCCAGATGCTAAAACCCATCACGCCGTTATTCTCAACGGGATGAAACACTATGTCGTTGTGAAGAAGGAAATTGTCTTTAGATCCTGCAACTGCTGTGTTCCATTTTCTCGGTAGGTTGGAATATTCCGAATTTCCCTCACAATTATTTGTGAGAAAGTTCTGCAATTTAGTTGTGTAAGGTCTCGTATCGACGATTTCGTTCGGATCTATTCCTGCGAGTGGATTGCCGGTTACGTTTCGTGGATTATCAAAGCCCGACTGGATGCTACTTAGTCCGGCTTCACGCAGTCTTCTAAGGATCTCGGGAAGATCGCATAATAGTATTCCTCTAAGTTGCAGGTTTTGCCTTGTGGTGATGTCGCAGCTTCCATTTTCTCCATAACGTTCAACTATTGAAGCTACAACTCGTATTTGATTGGATGTCAATACACCATTTGGTATTCTAAGTCTTAGCATGAATTTTCCGGGTGTTTTCGGACGCCAGAACATTCCATACCATTTCAGACGGAGTTTTAAGTCGGTTTCATCCATATTTTCCCACCCAATTTTTGCAAACTTTTCGATTTCGCTTCCTACTAAAAGCCCATCTTTTTCCAACTTACTTTTTTCAATCTTATTCAATTTTTTTTCTGCGAAGTAGGGGTTGACTTGGTTTTTGATGGTCATGATTCATGAAAATAGGGCGGACTGATCGATCAAAAAATGTAGTAGATCAGTTTAATCGGCCCGGGGACCTTTGTCGCTACGTAATAATGAAAGCGTGCGATAGTGAAGTAACCTTCGATTTCTCGAGCTACTTAAGAAATATATTAGCACAATGTTGGTTTTTTAGGCTCCCAGCTTCCCTGTTGATTTTATATTCTTTTTCCTGTGCGATCTATGCTATTCATTTTATAGATTTAAATCTGATGTAAAACTCTGTTCAGCATGCGGGCAGCTCCCGAGCTGATCATTTGCCAAACCGTCTTCAAAGCGGCTACGTCCTTTTCTAGTTCGTACTCAAAAGTTGTTCTGTTGATGGAATTACGATTCCGCTCGTATTGCCGTCTGTAACTCTTGTCGTACGGCTTTGCCCTTTTGCGCATACTGGGACTCTTAATTTCAATTAATGTAGAGCTTAGGTCAAAGCGCCGACGTGTCTGTGCCCGGTAGAAACGACTTTCCAATGATGCACGTTCGTTTTGTTGGCGAGGTGCCATGTACTTACCCCAGGTCATTACTTCTCGATGACATCAGATAGCTCTTTTTTTGATCCGTGGCCATTGCTACGGAATGACGCTTCCGATCGGGGGCGTCAAGGGTTGCATCTGGTGGTGCATGGCCGTAGTGGCGGTGTCGTTCCCGACTGCTTGGCCTCCCTGCCGGATCTCCTGGCCCAGCGGCGATCGGCGCCCGTTCAGTTGGAGGTGCTGACGGCTGAACAACCCGTGTCGGCGCTTCCCCAACCCTCTTGGATTGTTCCGTTGCTGCTGTTGCCTGGAGCGCATGCCCGAACGGACGTGCCGGCGATTCGCAACAGGCTTCATGCCGCCGGGGCCAGCGTGCGTTTGCTTCCCTTTCTGGGCTCCTGGATCACCTGGTGGAACGCGGTGATCTCAGCACTGCCGGTGTCTGAGCGCCGTGATGCCGTGCTGGTGCACCACCCCCTGCGCCCGGGAGTGGCGGATCGCTTCCTCGCGATGCTCTCCTCTCGCCTGGCCTTGCCATTGGTTGCCTTTGATGCCTGGCCCAAGTATCAGCAGCGCCATCCCTGCGCCCGCCCACTCCCGTTAACCCTCGCCCCGAACCTCATGACGGAGGCATTGAGCGAAGCTGGTGGATTGCCTCCTCTGCTGGAGCATCCCCCCACCCGCCAGGCCCTGATCGATCTGCTTGTTTCTCTGCCGTGACCAACGCTGAACAAACCGGAACCGTTTATCTGGTGGGAGCCGGTCCCGGCGATCCCGAATTGCTCACGCTGAAGGCGCATCGGCTGCTGAGCCAGTGCGATGCCCTGGTGTACGACTCGCTGGTGCCCAGAGAAGTGCTGGATCTTGTGCCGGCGTCCTGTGAGCGCCGTTTTGTCGGCAAGCGTCGCGGACATCATTCGGTGCCACAACCCAGCACGAATGCCGTGCTCGTTGAAATGGCCCAGAAGCACAGCACGGTGGTGCGTTTGAAGGGGGGTGATCCTTTCCTGTTTGGTCGTGGAGGGGAAGAAGCGGCTTACCTGGCGGAGCGAAACATCCCTGTTCAAGTGGTGCCTGGTGTCACCGCTGGTATTGCCGCCCCTGCCTACGCCGGGATTCCCGTCACCCACCGGCGGGCGGGCTCATCGGTGACCTTCGTCACCGGTCATGAGGAAATCGACAAGCGCCGTCCCTCCGTGGATTGGCGCGCTTTGGCCACGGCCAGTGACGGATTGGTGATCTACATGGGGCTCCACAACCTGCCCCGGATCGCAGAGGAGCTGATGGCGGGTGGTTTGGCCGCGACAACCCCCGTGGCGGTGATCCAGCAGGGGACGGTGGCGGGGCAACGCTGCCTCAAAGCCACCTTGGTAGACGTTGCCGATCAATGCCGAGCCGAAGCCTTCAAGTCGCCCTCGATCGTTGTGGTGGGTGAGGTGATTGATCAGCAGGTTGAAGCTTGCAGGCCCTCACCGGCAGCGGTCACGATGCCGATTCTGTTCTGAACAGCTACCCTCGATCCCGCTTTATTCCTTCAAGCGAGCCCGCAGTTGGGCCAGGTTGCAGGGACGGGTCTGTTCATCAAGCTGAGCACGGATGAGCTTGTCCCAAGCGGTGGTTACCGCATCCAGAGATCCCGGCAGCACAAACACAAAGGTGCCGTTGGCCACGCCGGCAAGGCAGCGGCTTTGCAGAGTGCTGGTGCCAATGCTCTCGAAGGAGAGCACACGGAACAGTTCCCCGAATCCCTCGATTGTTTTGTCCAGCAGCGGTACCACCGCTTCAGGGGTGCCATCACGGCCGGTGAGTCCGGTGCCGCCGCTGGTGATCATCACATCAACCGCGGGATCGGCGATCCAGCGGCTCAGTTCACGGCGGATCTGATAGCAATCATCCAGGCAGAGTTGTCGCTCGTGAAGGCGATGGCCGGCGGCTTCAAGGCTGCGCTGCAGCTGATCTCCGCTGCTGTCGTCCGCCAGGCTGCGTGTGTCGGAGATGGTGAGCAGGGCGATGGACAGGGCCATGGCACAGCGGCGAAGCCTTCGGACGCTAGAACCGCTCCAGATGGGAAGGCCATGGTGCTCCGGGTGTTGCTGTTCGCATCCCTGCGCGAACGCGCCGGTTGGGGCGAGCGTTCCCTTCCGTTCACTTCAGGCGTTTCGACGGCCCGTGAGGTCTGGGACCAGTTGGATCTTGGTCCGCTCGAGGGCATCAGCATTGCGGTGAACCAGGAGTTGGTCGGTGCCAATCAGCCGTTGCAGGCTGGAGATGAGCTGGCCTTTCTGCCACCGTTCACGGGGGGGTGAACCATGACCGGTTGCCGTGTGGAGGTGTGCCCGGATCCCTTTGATCCGTGGCAGCAGCTTGCGCTCTGGTGTGGGGATGCCGCGGCCGCGGCCATCTTCATCGGTCGGGTGCGGCCCACCACGATGGATGGCCGGCCTCTGGAGGCGCTGGAGCTGGAGCACTTCCCCGGCCTCTGCGAACGTCAGATCACAGCTATGGCCCAGCGTCTGCAGCAGGAGCACCAGGCGGGGCCGATTTTGGTGCTGCATCGGGTGGGCAAGCTTGCCCCCGGTGAGCCGATCGTGCTGGTGGCGGTGCAGGCCGATCGTCGTGGAGCGGCGCAGCGCTGCTCAGCCGCCTTGTTGGAGCATCTCAAGCACCAGGCCCCGTTCTGGAAGCGGGAGTGGTGCGCGGGTCAGGGCACCTGGCTGGTGGCCAACACGCCACTCTGATCAAGGCGCGGGTGCTGCAGTTGGTAGCCCAGCTGTTTGAGCCGGGTGTTGCGAATCCGTCGGCCCCCTGAACCCGGTTCGTCCTGCCCCAGCCAGCGCACGGGGGCCAGACCCTGGCGCTGCAGGCTGCGCCCTACCAGGTCTCGCAGCTGAATCGGCTCGTCGTTGACCACGTTCACCAGACCGGCCCATTCAGCATTGAGAGCGGCTTCCAGGGCACCGGCGGCATCCGCCACATGCAGCCAGTTGCTGTAGGTCGCTCCGTTGCCAGGACGTTCCAGTCCAGCAAGTCCGCGCAGGCGTCGATCAAGATCGCGGCCAGGGCCATAGAGCGCTCCAAGGCGAAGGATACACACTCGCCGGTCGCTGATGCCGCTGAGCAGATGTTCGCTTTCCAGCAGAACATCGCCATGGCCGCGGCTTGGCGCGGGTGGTGTTTGCTCATCCACCCAGTCCCCTTCGGCATCGCCGTAGATCGAGCAACTGCCCGTGTAGACGATCTGCCGCAGTTCCCGCAGTTGTGGCAACAGTGACGTCAGGCAGCGGAAGCTGTCGACGAAGGTGTGGCGGTAGCCGTTGGCATCCACCTGGCGATCTCCTTTGGGCCCAAGGCAGAACACGGCGCTGCTGCTCTGCCGCAGGGCGGCCAGCAATTGCATGGGGTTGGTGGCATCGCACACCTCAACCCGATCGGCCAGGGGGTCGAGTTGCTCCAGCCGTTCGCTGTTGGTGGTGGTCAGCGTCAGCTTCAGCTGGGGCCGTCTCGGTTGCAGCCGCTCCGCCAGGGCGAGCCCCACATAGCCGCAGCCAACGATCGTCAGGTCCATGGCGGGGATGGCTGTTGGCGCGACGCTAAGGAGATCGACCGTTCCATGCCGTCACGGACATGACCGATCAATGGACCCTCAACCGCCGCAATTTCGCGGGTCACTGGCAGGGCTGTGGCCATTGGTTTAAGAGGGACGGCAGCGGTCGGCTCGATCTCCAGCGTCCGACCCGTCGAATCCACCCCACCACATATGTGATTTCCTTTGCCGATGACGACCACGGAGTGTGGGATGGATCGGGTCTGGCCTTAGCTCCCGGGGGGCAGGCCACCTATCCCATCAGTCGAGCCACCTACAACGCTGGTGGAGGCTGCTGGCAGTTCCCCGGGGCAGGAGGTCAGTCCAGCCTGGGGCTTAATCCCGATCGTCCCCGCTTCGGCCATGAAATCAATCTGTTCTGCGGTCGGTCCCGCTCGATGCTGGTGCTGCTCTGGGAACCGCTCGATGGCTGTTGGCGTCTGCAGCGTGTTGGGGCGGTGGGCTTCCGTTGCCTGAACAGTCCTGATCCCGAATCCGACCGTCCCGCATGCGGGACACCCGAGGCCCTGCTGGCGCCGGTGCAGGGGTGGAGTGGCAAGCGGCAGATGCTCAGACCGCAAGCGGGGGTGAACGGCCAGGCTGAGGACGCTGCTCCGCTGGTGTTCGATCCAAGCCAGCTGTTGCACAACGACTGCTCAGCCGTGATGCCCGACGGCTTGGTGTTCTCGGTGCCCAGTGAGCTCCCCAATCAGCCCTTCAGCCTCGAGATCGGTGGCCGTCTCGGCGCTGCGCTGTTTCAGCAGATCAGCATCCATTTCGATTCATCGGGCCAACTCATGGCCTGGGAGCGCCGATGCTTTCAGCATGATCTGGCTTAGAAGATCCGCTGACGAATCACCTGGGCCCAGAGACGGGTGCCCCTTTCGAGCGGGCCGGCTTCCGCTGGCAGTTCCAACAGCAGATCGGCCTGTTGCAGGGAACCGATCCGGGATGAGGCCTGCGAGCCATCCACCCGTGCCAGCAGCTTTCCTGCGGCGTTGGTGTCGAGGCGGGCCCGTGCCAGTTCCGGCCGTCCCGGTCGGCGGGACAACGGGTCGGCCAGTTCCACCATCACCCGGGGGAACAGCTCTGGTTCGCTCTGGCCCTCAAGAACCTGCAGGGCGGGCCAGAGCAGTTGCAGGGCGGTGACCGCCGCCGCCACGGGATTGCCCGGCAGTCCGAAAAACGGCACGCCCTCACCGATGCTGCCGAAGGCGAAGGGGCGCCCCGGGCGTAGGAACAGTTTCCAGAAGTCCACGGCACCCAGTTCCGCCACCAGCGGTCTGATCCAATCGGTGTCGCCTGCGGAGACGCCGCCGGTGCTCACCACCACGTCGCAGTCATGGGCCAGATCCAGCAGAGCCTGGCGCAGGGCGTCGGGTTGATCGGCCACCACCCGTCGCTCGGTCACCGATTGCCTGAGGGCCCGGAGCATTGTCTCCAGAAGCGTGCCGTTGCTCTCCCAGATGGCACCGGGTTGCCGTGCTGTTCCGGGTGGCACCAGCTCGTCCCCGCTGATCAGCAGCCCGATGCGGGGTTGCTGAGCAACGGTTAAGTCGGCGATGCCGCAGCCGGCGAGGCGTGCGAGATCGGCGGCACCCAGGCGCTGTCCAGCAGACAGGAGCAGGTCCCCGGGTCGGCATTCCTCATCCTCGGGACGAATCCAGGGACGATCCGACGCTTTTTTCGCCAGCTGCAGGCTGCTGCCGTCAATGGAGATCAGTTCCTGGGGCAGCACCCAGCCGGCACCGTCCGGCAGTGGAGCTCCGGTGAGGATGCGGATCGCATCGCCGTTGGCCAGGGTCCCATTGAAGGGTTGGCCGGCGGCGGAGCGTCCCTTCAGCAGCCAGGTCTCCCCAGGTTTGGGCTGGTGGCTCTGCCCCAGGGCATAGCCATCCATGATCGAGGCCCGGAACCCTGGAACGGCCTCGCTGGCGAGCACAGCCGCTGCGCTTACACGGCCGAGGGCCTGCTGCAGGGGAACCGTGTTGCTGGCGGTGATCGGTTGAATTGCCGCCAGAACCCGTCGACGTGCCTCCTCCAGGGGGAGCCCTTCGCGTCCGTAGGGCTCAGCGCTCCCAGACACCGTTCCGCCCTCCTTCCTTGAACTCAAGCTGGATCGCCTCGATCGTCATGGCTGGATCGACCGCCTTGAGCATGTCGTAAAGGGTCAGCAGCCCCACAGACACCGCCGTCATCGCTTCCATTTCCACCCCGGTCTGGCCTGTGGTGCGGCAACGGCAGTGGACGACCAGGCCAGGCAGCGATGCGTCGGCGTCGATCGTCACATCCATGCCACTCAGTGGCAGGGGATGGCACAGGGGAATCAGTTCCCAGGTGCGTTTGGCCGCCTGGATTGCTGCCACCCGTGCGACTGCCAGAAGATCTCCTTTTGGTGTCTCGCCCCGCTGGATCAGGCTGAGGGTTGAGGCGTCCATGCGAATGGCTCCACGGGCATGGGCTTCGCGCTGGGTCGCCGGACGGTCCCCCACATCCACCATGTGAACCTCGCCTTGCTGGTTCAGATGACTCAGGTTTTGCGTCATTCGATCAAGGTCACAACACCGCTGCTGAGTTGGAAACAACCCACCACCAGTTTCAGCGCACCGCTGGCTTTGGCGTCGGCCAGAACGGCGCTGCGTTGCATCAACGTGGAGGCGCTGGCGAGGGCGTTGCGCTTCACCGCTTCTTCCAGATCGCTGCTGCCGCTGATGTTCTCCCGGATGGGTTGGATCAGCCGGTCCAGGGAAGGGGTCAGCGGATCGGTGCCCATCGCCGCGGTGACGGCTCCGCAGCCGCTGTGTCCCATCACCATCAGCAGCGGCGTTTTGAGAATGCTGACGCTGTATTCAACGGAGGCAATGGCTTCGGTGAAGGCGGTGTTGCCGGCGTTGCGGATCACGAACAGCTCGCCAGGGGTGGTGTCGAACACCCAGCTCGGCGACACCCGTGAATCAGAGCAGGTGAGCACGGTGGCCCAGGGATGTTGGCTGGTGGCCAAAGCCCTGGGAGAGTTGAAGCAACGCGGGTCGGGATCCGCCGCTCGGAGTGTCGTTTTGGTCTCCTGGTCGGCCCGTTGCCAGGCCTCGGCAAACCGGCGGTTCCCCGCCATCAGGGCCTGGAGTGGATTATCCGGGACGCAGAAATCCTTCTCTGCCGCCTCAACAGGCCAGGCTCGCATCAGGGCGGCCAAGGCCAGACCGCCCGTCGTTTGGAGGAAGTGACGCCGCTGAATCCCCATGCCGGCACCCTATGTGGGCCGGCTGGTGGGCTGTTCGATCAGCGCTCGCCGAAGGGTGCCCAGAGGGTGGCCTCGGAGCCGACAACCGGCTCAACGGCGGGTTGGATGGCAGCAGCCGGTTGGGCCGTTGCGCCTGTGTTGGCGCTGGCGATGTCACGCTCCGCCAAGGGAACCCAGAGGGCAGCGTGGCCCGCGATCACCGGCTCCACAGCGGCGACGCCCGACGACATGGTGGCGGTTTGGCTGCGCACCAGCTGGACGGCCAGGGAGCCAACGATGAAGGCTCCGAGAAAGCCAGCGGCCAGGGTGATCGGGCTGCGACCAGCGGAGACGATGCTGTTGGTCAAAACTCAAAACTCTCGTATCGAGCTTCAGTATGGAAAAAATTGGTGTTGACCGCTACTGAATGGAGAAAAACTTGTCGTCGATTTAACGGTTCTTACGACTTCAAGAAGGTCTGAATTGTCGTTTGCTTGGCCCTCAGCCGTCACCCAACCGTGGGACATGCCAAGCAACATTCCGAGGGAGAGGGCGAATCGCACGGACGTGGATGTGTAACGAGATGAACATCTCTGATTTCCTGATTGGTCGTTGTCATCATTGACACCGTTCGCGGGCTTCGTTGATGGCCAGCACCTCTGATTCATCCAGCCATTGTTTTGCTTTCGAGCAGGATTTCATCGGTACCTGGCGTTGCATTCCCCTTTGCGTGCGCCGCAAGTTGGATCTGGCCGGTGTGAAGCTCAAGCTCAGCCACTGGTTGGCACTCACGCAGAACCAGCGGCAAGAGCTGGTGGATTGGTCGGACGCTGCAAATGCGCTCGATCAACTCCGGCAGTACCTGCGGGATCTCACAGAGGGGATGGCTGATGGTGTGGTGAAGGATTTGCCGCCGGCTGTGGGCGCAGCCTGGCAGCAGCAGTCCGTTTTACCGGCAGAGATTCACCGCGCTGCGGTGGCCCGGGGTGTGGAGTTGACGCCTGAGCAATGGGCCCACGTCACTGAGCTGGAACGTTTCGCTCTCTGCAAGCTGGTGCGGCCGGGTCATGACCACCACAACCTGGATGCCGCCTTCAGCGAAGTGCTGGGGTGAGCAGGCGCCGCAGTGCCTCCAGGCGTCCTTTCTCCTGCTCCACCGGTTTCACCACGGAGACCGCCGGCGCCACGATCACAGCGCAGGCTTTCAGTTCCGGTTGCTTGGACACCGGGCAGGCATCGTCATGCATCAGCGTGTTGGCTTCGCAAGCCTTCTCCTGGGTGAATCCCCAGTGCATCGGCAGGAACACAGTTCCGCAGCGGATGCGATCGGTCACCTTCACCGTGGCTGTGAGGTGGCCGCGGCGCGAGCTGATCGCAGCCAGCTCGCCGTTGCGCAGTTGTAGTTCCTGGGCATCGCTTGGATGAATCTCCAGCAATGGCTCAGGGTGCTGTTTCATCAGCCGCTCCACTTTCCCGGTCCGGGTCATCGTGTGCCACTGCCCCAGGTATCGACCGACGGTCAGCACCAATGGGTAGGTGTCGCAGGGGGGTTCTGCCAGGCCTAAAGGCTGGTCGGTGCTGAAACGCGCCCGGCCGCTGGGGGTCGCGAACAGATGGTTTTCGTAGAGGCGTTTGGCTGCTGTGCTGGGGATGCTGCCCATGGGATAAGGCCATTGCTGAGGCCCCGCTTGCTCAAGCAGTTCGTGGCTGAGGCCACTGACGTCACAGAGGCGTCCCTGGGTGAGTCGGGTGAATTCGGCGTACACCTCGGCAGCCGAGTCGAAGCGGAACTGCTCGGTGTAACCCAACCGGCGACCCACGTCCGCGAACACTTCCCAGTCCGGACGGCTTTCCCCGAAGCGGAGGCGGTAGGCAGGACAGAAGGTCACACGCCGCTCGGAATTGGTCATGGCGCCGGCCTTCTCACTCCATTGGGCGGCTGGCAGCAGCAGGTGGGCGTAGTGGGACGTTTCTGAGTCGGCGTAGGCCTCGCTCACCACCACCAACGGGCAGTTGCCCATGGCCTGTTTGACCCGATCCAGGTCCGGCATGCTCACCAGCGGGTTGGTGGCGGCTACCCACCAGAGATCAAGGTCACCGCGTTCCATCGCTTCCACCTGCTGCCACGCTGCAAGCCCCGGCTTGGCGGCGATTTGGCCAGCCGGGAGCTTCCAGGCCTGTTCCACCTCGGCGCGGTGCTCAGGGTTGGCCACCAACCGATAGCCCGGCAGCAGGTGGGCGAGCCCCCCGGCTTCGCGGCCGCCCATGGCATTGGGTTGGCCGGTCAGGGAAAACGGGCCCGCTCCTTCGTTGCCGATCTGGCCGGTGAGCAGATGCAGATTGATCAGGCCTTGCACCACGGCCGTTCCTTCACGGCGCTGGTTCACCCCCATCGACCACAAACTCAGCACCTTTTGGCGCCGGTGAAACAGAGCCGCCACGTCCCGCAGACGTTTCTCGGGGATGTTGCAGAACAGGGCCACCCGTCTGGGGGTCCAGCGGGCGGCCACGTCGAAGAACGCGTCGTAGTTCTCGGTGTGGTTGTCGATGAAGGCTGGATCCTGGCCGTTGTCCCGCAGCACCAGGTGGGCGATGCCGTGTAGCAGGGCCAGGTCGCTGCCCGGAGCAATCGGCAAGTGAATATCAGCCGCCTTTGCGGTGTCGGTGCGGCGTGGGTCCACCACCACGATCTTGACGCTGCCCGGGTTCTTGCGTTTCCGCTTCAGCAGCCGCTGGAACAGCACCGGGTGGCATTCGGCGGTGTTGGTGCCGATTAGAAAGGCCACCGTGCAGTGATCCAGATCCTCGTAGCTGCAGGGCGGGCCATCGGAACCCAGGCTGCGGGTGTAGCCGGCCACCGCTGAGCTCATGCACAGCCGCGAGTTGGCATCGAAATTGTTGGTGCCCAAGGCGCCTTTCAGCAGTTTCTGGGCCAGGTAGTAATCCTCGGTGTGGAACTGCCCTGAGCCGTACATGGCGATGCCATCGGCATTGCCGCGCCGGGCCAAGCTCGCCTTGATCTGTCCGGTGATTTTGTCGAGGGCGTCGTCCCAGCTGATCGGCGCAAAGGCGTCCGTGAGCTTGCTGCGGAACAACGGTTGTCGCAGTCGTCCCCTGGCCAGGGTTTCGCCGACGGTGGCCCCCTTGATGCACACCTGGCCAAGGCTGGAGGGGTGTTCGCGGTCGCCGCGGGCGGTCCACATCGGGTTGCCTTCTGCATCCCGCTTCACGGCTTGACCCTTCACGGCCGGAGGCAGCAGCTCAAGACCGCAGCCCACACCGCAGTAGGGGCACTGGCTGCGAACACTGCGAGGGCCGTCAGACATCAGGGCTTACGAAAGAGAAAAGCCCGAAGCCGAAGCTCCGGGCCGTGATGCAGCGCCACTGCGCTGCTGGACATCACAATCAGGCGGTTTCGCCTTCATGCAGTTCCGCGAAAGATCCCTTGGGCTCCTTGAGGAAGAAGAAGCAGAAGAAGGCCACGATCAGACCGGCCACGCCCAGGATCTGGAAGAAGGCGCTGTTGGAAGCCGCGATCACCTCGGGGGTGGGTTCGCCGCCGCCGCCCATCCACATCGGCAGAAGGCTGAAGATGGTCAGGTAGGTCACAGCACCAACGTTGCCGTAGGCACCCACCAGGCCGGCCACCTGACCGGTGACGCGACGCTTGACCAGGGGCACCAGCGCGAAGGTGGCGCCTTCACCGGACTGCACGAAGAAGGAGGCGAGCATGGTGATCACCACGGCAACGGCGATGCCGGTGGTGCCGGTAAAGGTGCCGGGCTTGATCATGCTCATCACCAGGTAGCCCACGCCGAGACCGGCGGTGAGGAAGCCCATGGTGTTCTTGCGGCTGCCGACGCTGTCGGAGATCAGACCACCGGCAGGGCGGGCAACCAGGTTCACGAAAGCAAAGCAGGAGGCCAGGATTCCGGCGGTGGCCTTCGGCAGATCGAAGGTGGTTTCAAAGAAGGTGGGCAGCATCGAAACCACGGCCAGTTCGGAGCCGAAGTTCACGATGTAGGTGAGCTCGAGGATCGCTACCTGGCGGAACTCGTAGCGGTCTTCCTTGGGATAGACCTTGTTGCCGAGGATCAGGTCGCGGTTGGTGCGAATGATTCCCCAGGTCTGGAAAGCAAACCAGACGGCAACAGCCCCGAGAGCCAGTGGGTAGGTGGACGGAGTCAGGAAGCCCACCTTGCCGAGACGCCAGCAGAGCACGCAGAGGATGGCTGCGAAGGGCACGTTCATGCCGAGCAGACCCCAGAAGTCGCGCATGGAGGTGACCTCCAGGCCTGCGGTTTTCTCAGGGCGCTGATAGGTCTTGCCGGGGGGGTGTCGGTGACGTTGAAGAAATAGAAGAGGCCGTAAACGGCGGAGACGATGCCGGTGAGGGAGATGGCACCACGCCAGTTCAGAACAGTGCCGGTGGGCAGTTCGAAGCCGCCGGAGAAGGAGAGGAAGCCAGCGAGGGCAACCATCGTGAGGGCGGAGAAGGCGGAGCCGAAGTTGCCCCAGCCGCCGTAGATGCCTTCAGCCAGGCCGATTTCCTTAGGCGGGAACCATTCGGCCACCATGCGGATGCCGATCACGAAGCCGGCGCCAACAATGGAGAGCAGCAGACGGGCCACCACCAGCTGGTTGAAGCTCTGAGCGGAGGCAAACAGCAGGCAGGGAATCGCTGAGAACACCAGGATCGACGAGTAGGTGATCCGGGGTCCGAACTTGTCGAGGAGCATGCCGATCAGCACGCGCGCAGGAATGGTGAGGGCCACGTTGCAGATGGCCACTGTGCGGATCTGACCAACGGTCAGTCCCAGGTCCGCTTTCACGGTGGTGGCCAGAGGGGCCAGGTTGAACCAGACCACAAAGGTCAGGAAGAAGGCGATCCAGGTGAGGTGAAGGGTTCGGTACCTGCCCTGGAACGACCAGAGGTCGCCAAGCATTGAGAAGAGAAATGTTGAAACCGCGGGCTTCAAAACGAAAGGGTGCCCGTGGGTGGCGAAACGGTCGAAAAAAATCCGTTAACTCGGGCAGTTAATCAATCAACAGGGAACGACTTCGTTGGAATTGCTACCAATGGAAGGGTTTGTGTGATGAGAGGAACATCGCTTGGGCTTATCCGATTGATCAGCATCCGCGTTCAGTTTTTGCTTGGTAGCGGTTGTCACCGCGGGGAATGGGTTTTGCTGAGATGGAATCAATGATGGCTGGAGACATTTCGCGTTGATGTTGTGTGCCTGCTTGTTCAGCGGTGGAGAGAGCCGGCGCATGGGTCAGGACAAAGCTCTGCTGCCGCACCCCAGTGGAGGGCTCTGGCTGACCGCCCTGGTGGATCAGGTGAGGCTTCTCGGTTTGCCGTTGCAGGTGGTCAGCCGTCATCCAACCCATGGGGATCAACTGGCTGATCGTCGCGGCGTCACCGTTGTGCAGGAGCCACCGCCCTGGCAGGGGCCACTTCAGGCTCTCGGCCGCGTGTTGCCTGGTACCCCTGCTGAAGCTCTGCTGGTGCTGCCCGTGGACATGCCTCGGCTCAGTGCTGCTGTTCTTCAGCAGTTGATCAACTCCTGGTATGAGAAGCCTGATCAGATCGCCGTTGCCCAGGATGGGCAGCGCCTGCAGCCATTGCTGGCGGTGATTCCAACGGGAGAACCGTTTCAAACCAGGCTCGCTGAGCAGTTGGCCCGCGGTGAACGGCGTTGGATGGCTTGGTTGGCGTCGGTGCCCCATCGGCCGGTGGTGCTGCCGTCTCAGGCCTTGCTGAATGCCAACCGTCCGGAGGATCTGGCAGCGTTGATGGCATGACACCAGCTTCAGCGCTTGTCGATCAGCGGTCGCGGCCGTTGAGAGTGCTTCGGTTGTCGTTGACGGCCCGCTGCAACCTGGCCTGTCCTTACTGCTGTCCGGATCTTGAGGATCCGCCGGATTTGCTCAGCCTGGAGCAGCAGCTGCGCCTGATTCGTGTTGCCTGCCGGCTGGGGATCCACAGCCTGCGGCTTACCGGTGGCGAGCCGTTGCTCAGTGCTCGGCTTCTCCCCCTGTTGCAGGCAATCGCGGCAGCACGGGCAACGCCTGGCGATCCACTGCAGGGTCTTCAGCAGGTGGCCCTCACCACCAATGGGACCTTGCTGAGCGACCAGCGAGCTTGCGATCTCAGGCAGGCCGGTTTGGATCGCATCACCGTGAGCCTTGATGGCGTGGATGGGGCTGTGGTGGCGCGGATGGCAGGACGACCAACTGCCACAGCGGGGGATTCATTGGCGCGGAAGGTACTCGGTGGATT
Organism: Parasynechococcus marenigrum WH 8102; assembly: GCF_000195975.1. GTDB lineage: Bacteria > Cyanobacteriota > Cyanobacteriia > PCC-6307 > Cyanobiaceae > Parasynechococcus > Parasynechococcus marisnigri. Next base: position 2,366,185 of record NC_005070.1, on the reverse strand, counting down.
GGCTTCGGCTCGTTCCGCTGGTTTTGACCCTTTGGCGGGGGAACTCAAGCTCAATGCCGTGATCCAACGGGGGGTGAATGAGGATCAGCTTCTGCCTCTGGCGGATCTGGCTCGTGATCAAGGTGTGGAATTGCGCCTGATTGAGTACATGGATGTGGGCAACCGCAATCAGTGGAGGCTGGATCAGGTGCTGTCAGCGGCGGAGATGGTGACGCGGATCAGGGCACGGTGGCCGCTTCAGGCAGTTGGCCGACCCACCGGCGGAACAGCTCAGCGTTGGCGTTACGTCGATGGTGGTGGACATCTCGGCGTGATCGCCTCGATCAGCGAGCCGTTCTGCGGGGATTGCAATCGACTGCGGGTCACAGCTGATGGACAGGCGTTCCGCTGCCTCTTCGCGTCGGTGGGGACTGATCTGAAACCCGCTCTGCACTGTGAGGCGGAATTGCTGCGGCTGGTTGCTGATCTCTGGCGGCGCCGTGACGACCGTTACAGCGATGAGCGCCAGCAGACGACCGGTTCCATGCCCCATGCCGAAATGGCTTATCTCGGTGGTTGAACCGTTGCCACCGTCACCGTTTTGCTTCGATAACCCCAGTACAACCATGTCAGAGCTTGGGCTTTGTCACGCCCCTGGAGATGTTTGAACTGCTGGCCTATGAACGCTTCCGCGACACACCAGCGGTGCGTTTTTTCGACGTTACGGTGGACACCTCCAATGCCCGCGATCTGGTGATCCACAGTGGCCCGGCCACCAGTCCACCCAACGATCCCGACAGCGGGGCCTGGCAGTTCTATCTCCATCCACACCAGGAAGACAATCTTCTGGCCGCCAGTGGTGGGCGAACGTTCTACCTCGTCAACCTGGCCTGGGATCAGCCGTTCCACATCGTGCGTCTCGACAGTGGCGGCGACATCCTGCGCATTCCACCCGGAACGTTTCACCGCTCGGTATCTGATCCCGACGGTTCGGTGGTTCTCAACCAGGCGGTCCGGGAGGAGGGGGTGTCGTTGGTGCAGGAATTCCGCGTCTACAACAGTGCCCGCATTCCAGCGCTGTTAGCGGTCACCTCGATTCAGGCTCCGCCTCCCCGTCTCCATGGTGTCGAGCCGCTGCTTCAGGCGGCCTGAACCATGGTTTGGCTGGACGAAGCGACCGGTCTGGGTTCGACATCCGCGTCAATGGTCCAGCTCAGGTGGCTTGTCGTTGCTGGGGGTCCTGTAAAGCTTCCCTGAACCGCTGCACTGAGATCCGGTTTGGAGGAACTGACAAGCACGATGTAGCGCGAGGTAATTTCACCACCTGCACTTGGATCAAAACCGCGCCAGCCGGCACCCGGCAGATAAATCTCGGTCCAGGCGTGAAGGTCGTAGGTCTCAGGTGCTGGTTCGGCCAGGTGGTAACCACTCACAAACCGAGCCGGCAGCCCCACGCTGCGGCAGCACTCCATCATCAGCATCGCCAGATCACGGCATGAGCCCACACGCTCCCGCAAGGTCCTGCCCGCTGGCCAGGCTGGGCCCACATGGCGCTGGGTGTACTTGACCCGGTCCTGGATCATCTCCATCAGTTGCTGGAGAAAAGGCAGCACCTGCTGATTGCTTCCCATCAGAGCGTCCTGCGCCAGTTCCACAGCTGAGGGGTCGTGTTGACCGTTGGGCAACCACCCTTCCAGAGCCCCCAGTAGGTCGTGGTTCAGCAGACCGCGCGGATAGGGAAGCGAGGGTTCAAGTCCGTTGAAACATGTGAGCAGCGGTGCGGCCTGCCGGGTTTCCACCAAGCTCCTGGCTTCGAGCTGCAGCAAATCGGTGCTGCCTCGGAAGCGCACGCGCTCGATCGCATCGCCACTGGCGGCCAACAGCTCATGGCTGTGGAAGGGTTCCGGTGTGATCTGCAGTGTGTGGTGGATCAGCCGTTGATGGCCCTGGGCCCGGGGCCGCAGACAGAGGCGGTGTTCTCCGAGCTGCACGGGAGCCTCGTAGCGATATGTGAGGCGATGGTTCAGCTCAGCGCGCATGACGGCTCGGTGGGGATGGAGCCCAGGTCGGTGGTGGTGAAGTAGCAACGGTGGATGAGGCCATGCAGTCGGTTCAGATCGCTTTGCAGTTGATCGATGGCCTCATGCAGTCCGCGTTCGATCAGAGCGTCGATGCGGACGTAGCTCCATTGGGCGAGCAACTGACCGCCCAGGCATTCCAGGTCATCCGGTGGGCCGGTGTGGGGTTTCCTCTGAATGCGTTGCAGCGTCTCGTTGATCTGTTGCAGGCAGAAGCGGACCGAACGGGGAAAGATCGGATCCAGGAGCAGGAATCGTGCAACTGATGCTGGTGTGATCGCCTGCTGCACGCTCTGGCGATACATCTGATAAGCCCCAGCTGTTCGAAGCAGTGAGATCCACTGCAATTCATCGAGAACGCCGCCCACCTCCGTTGGCGTTGGCAACAGAAGGAAGTACTTCACATCGAGGATGCGGGAGGTTTTGTCTGCCCGTTCGATCAGCCGTCCCAGCTGGCTGAACAGCCAGGCTTGATCACGACTGAGGGTCACGTCCGTGATGCCGTAGAAGAGCTGACATCCGCGTCGGATGCTGCGCAGCTGTTCTTGATCCGGCTCCTGCCAGAGCGCCTCACCGTCTTGAACGTTCCAATAGAGGTCATTGAGCTGCTCCCACATTTCCGTGGTGATCACATCGCGGATTTGGCGAGCGTTCTCACGGGCGTTGGCGATGCAACTCACGATGCTGTTGGGGTTGTCGCGATCCAGCAGCAGAAAGCTGACGACGTCCCGTGGTGTGCATTGGGGATAGGCCTCGTCAAACCGCTTGCGGTCCCCATTGGCATCCACCAGGGGAAGCCAGGGCTCAGCGCTGCCGGGGGGGCAATCCAGGGCCATGGCTTCGCTTACTTCCAGAAACCGGGAGATGTTTTCGGCCCGCTCGACATACCGGTTGATCCAGTACAGCGAATCGGCCACACGGCTCAGCACGGCACGAGCTCCTGATTGCCAGCCGTTACGGCACTGTCGCTGACCACCCAGGTGTCCTTGCAGCCGCCCCCCTGGGAGGAGTTCACCACAAGGGAACCGCGTTTCAGGGCTACACGAGTCAAGCCGCCGGGGCTGACCCAGTCGCTTTTACCCCGGAGCACGTAGGGGCGCAGATCCACATGGCAGGGGTACAGCTCCCCTTCGCTCAGGGATGGAACTGTGGATAACTGCAGGGTGGGCTGGGCGATGAAATTGCGCGGGTGAGCCTTGATCTTCACCGCGAAGCTCTCAATCTCCTCAGAACTGGCATGGGGCCCGATCAACATTCCGTAGCCGCCTGCCTCGGCGACTGATTTCACTACCAGTTCGTTGAGATGTTCGAGCACATAACGGCGGTCGTCGTCCCTTGAGCAGAGATAGGTGGGGACGTTGTCGATGATCGGTTCTTCGTTGAGGTAGTAACGGATCATGGCCGGCACGTAGGCATAGATCAGCTTGTCGTCAGCGACACCGCTCCCAGGGGCGTTGGCGATGGCCACCCGACCGGAGCGCATGGCATCGATGAGGCCGGGGACACCGAGCATCGAATCGCGTCGGAACACGTTCGGATCGAGGAAATCGTCATCGATGCGCCGGTAGATCACATCCACAGGTTCCCGACCGGCCGTGCTGCGCATCCAGACGCGTCCGTCTTCACAGATCAGATCGCGGCCTTCCACCAGGGCAATGCCCATCTGCTGGGCCAGATAGCTGTGCTCGAAGTAGGCGCTGTTGAACACGCCGGGGGTGAGCAGCACCACCCGTGGGGCATCACTCCAAGGAGCCAGATCCTGCAACGTGCGCAAGAGATGGGAGGGGTAATCGTCGATCGGCTGCACGGTTCGCCCTTGGAACAGGCTGGGGAACAACCGCTTCATCACCCGACGGTTCTCAAGGAAATAAGCCACGCCAGAGGGGCAGCGCAGGTTGTCCTCCAGAACCCTCCAGGTGCCGTCGCCATCGCGGATCAGATCCAGACCTGAGATGTGGCACCAGCGGTTGAGCGGCACGGCGATGTCCTGCATCTGGGGCCGCCAGCCCTGGGAGCTCTCCACATCCTCACGGGGGATCACGCCATCATTGAGGATCCGTTGGGGTCCATAAACGTCCGCCAGAAACTGATCAATGGCCTCCAGGCGTTGCACCAATCCGCGCTCCAGAACGGACCATTCCTGACGGTGAATGAGTCTTGGCAGTGGATCGAAGGGAAGGATCCGCTCTCCGCCATGCAGACCTGATCCGTTGAGTCGGAAGGTGGCGCCAAGACGTCGCAACAGATTGCTCGCTGATGCATGACTGCGATTCAGTTCCGCCAGCCCCATGGCTCCAAGGGAGGACAGCAGCGGCTCCAGATCAGCGCGGGGAGCGGACTGTTCACGGCAAAAATATTCGTCGTACCCATGGGTTGGTCGGTACTCGGTGAACATTGCCTGAACGATGAATAGGCGCATCCAAAAACTCGATCAGGGCCCCGCGGGTTGTGATTGCTACACATTTCGAGATTGAAGGCATCAGTGCGCTGACAGCCTGTGATTTGGGTAGCGCCAGCGACTTGTTATTCGTGAATGCAAGCTCAAGAACACCGCGATTTGCTTGTCTGAGATCTGCTGAAGAGGAGATTCGCTTTGGATGACAATCTCTGGGCTGGACTGGTCTTTGCCCTCGGTGCTGCGGTGACCCTGGCAACGGTGGCGATGATCATTCAGGGCCATCTGCACTGGCGTGATCGGGGGTCGGTCGATGCCCGCTGACGCCGCACCTTTTCTGGCGCCTGGCATCGCCTGGGCCCTGGTTGTGTTGTTTTCCGTGCTGTGGATCGCCTTGGGGATCGTCTGGGGCCGCCGCGGTAAAGGAGATGCCGACGACTACATGCTGGCCGGACGCAACATCGGGTTGGCGTTGAGCACGGCCACGCTGATGGCCTCCTGGGTGACCGGAAACACCACACTGCTGGCTCCGGAATTCGGCTACAGGACTGGTCTTTGGGGCATGTTCAGTTATGCCCTGGCCGGTCTGGGCTTGATCCTGTTCGCGCCGCTGGCCGTGCGGATCAAGCAGCTGATGCCGCATGGCCGCACCAGTGGCGATTTCATCCGGTTGCGTTACGGGCGCCTGGCGTGGTGGGTGTTCATGGTGATCACCGCTGTGTACACCCTCGGTTTTCTGATGACCCAGGCCATGGGGGCCGGTCTGTTGCTTCAGGCGCTCTCCGGCTTCGATTACCACGTAGGCATGGTGGTGGTGATCGGCGTCTCCACCGTTTACACCCTGTTCGGTGGCATGCGGGCAGTGATCGGAACCGATTTCATCCAGTCGCTGCTGATCATGGTGTTGCTGGCGGTGGTGGCGGTGCTGGCGTTCCGTCAGTTCCCGATGCCGGAGGTGCATGCTCGCTTGATCAGTACGCACCCTGACCGGCTGGATCTCTTGCTTCCGGCTGGTCTGCTGATCGCCTGGAATTCCGCCCTGTTCTCGATGGGTGAGGTCTTTCACAACAACATCTGGTGGTCGCGGGTGTTCGCCAGCCGGCGCAGTGTGGTGATGACCTCGTTTGTCTTGGGGGGATTGGCCTGGATGAGTATCCCCCTGGTGACGGGATCGATCGGTCTGGTGGCGCTGGCCAGGGACCTGCCGCTGGAGCAGGTGAACATGGTGTTCCCTGTAATGGCGGCCGATCTTCTGGGGGCTGGTGGGGCGGCACTGGTGTTTGTGGTGGTCTTCGCGTCACTCACCTCCACCCTGGATTCGCTGTTGGCGTCCACGGCGGATCTGCTGGCGGAAGACGTCTATTTCCGTCTGCTGCGCCCTCAGGCGAGCGATGCACAGCTCAAGCAGGCGGCCCGGCAGATGGTGGTTGGCCTGTCTGTTCTCACCCTGGCCCTGTCCTGGCCGCGACTGGATTCGTTGGCGTCGGTGCTGTTCTTCACCGGTGCGTTGGTGGCCTCCACGGTCTGGCCTGTGGCTTGCGGTCTCTACTGGTCTTCTGCCAATCGTTGGGCAGCGATCGTCGCCATGGCAGCCGGCAGTGCCGTCGGACTATCGGCTTACGTTCTGATTGCTCCCTATTGCGCGGCAGTGTTCTCCGCAGCCGTTTCGGCTGTCGTGATGGTGGTGGGCAGCCGCTGGCAGCCGGAAGGGTTTGATTTCAATCGTCTGCAAGAGGGGGTGTGAACGCCATGGCCAATGCGTTGCTGCTCACGGTTCTGGTGGATCAACACTGGTTCGGTCTGGTCCTGGTGGGAAGCCAGGTGGCGCTCGTCTGTTCTGTGCTCGCATTGCTGGTGATTTGGTGGTTTGAGTGGCGCAATGGACGCGTCTGGTGAATGTTCAAAGTGAACAATTTGCGGCGGATTTGGTATTCATTCGAACTATTTGCCAGTTATTTGTATAAAGAACTTCTTTTAAGCTGGTCAGGGGTGCTGGTTCGTTGTTAGCGAAGGATGATGTGATTCATGGCACATCACGCGATCTGGCAAATCGGGTGTTGATGCAAATGCTTATGGCACAACCCCACACAGCCGTGATCGAGGAGGCTTCGGCGCCGCTCCGCTTCCAGCCGATGGGTCCTGATGTGTTCGGCCACAATCAGCCGCAGGAGCTTTTGGCCGCAATTGCTGAAGACGGTGAGCCGTTGGTGGATCTTGTCGATCAACACGTGGTGTCGATTCAGGCATTTCGTGCTGAAACCCTGCTCCAGTTGTTTCGACTGGCGGCGAAATTCGAGAGCAACCCAGACCGTTACTGCCGGCACAACACGCCGCTCACCGGCAAGATCCTGATCAACGCGTTCTACGAGCCCAGCACGCGCACACGCCTTTCCTTCGACAGCGCCTGGCATCGCCTCGGCGGTGATTCGATCAACATCACCGATCGCAGCACCACCGGCATCGCCAAGGGGGAGTCGCTCGAGGACGTGGCGCACATGTTCAACAACTACGGCGACTGCGTGGTGCTACGCGACAGCAATCCGGAGGCCGTGTACGCCATGAGTTCCACCCTGCGGATTCCGATCATCAATGCCGGTAATGGCATTGATGAGCATCCGACACAGGCGATGGCGGATCTCTACACGATGTTCAAATGGCGTCCAAGCCTTGCTTCGAAAGAGGTCTCCCCGAAGGATCGGATCCGCATCGGGGTGATCGGTTTGCCGTCGCGGATGCGCACCGTGCGTTCGCTGCTGCGGATCCTCAGCAAATTCCCCCAGATCCTGGAGGAGGTGGTGGTGATCCATGCGCCCGAGATGGAGTCGGAAGCGCCTTTGTTTGATCCAGGCCAGCTGGAGGAACTGGAAGCAAGCGGGATGTCCATCCGCTGCAGTTCAGATCTGGCTGCTGAGATTCCCGATCTGGATGTCGTCTACATCAATGCGATTGCCTGGGTTGGCGACAGCTACGAGGTGCACGGCGGTGGATTTCGTCTCACCCGGGATCTGCCGTTCAAGCCGGAGGCGATCGTGTTGCATCCCCTGGCCCGGGGTCCCGAGCTGAGCACCTGTCTCGATGACACGCCGCACAACTGGTATTTCAGCCAGGCGCGTGGGGCGGTGTTTGTGCGCATGGCACTGCTCACCTGCATGGTGAATCGTGCCGAGCGCGTGATGGATGTGATCTGAGGCGAACTGATGTGCGGAATCGGAGGTGTGTTTCTGGCGGATCGTCATCAGACGTTGGATCGCCAGCTGTTGGTCAACATGGCGGCCATCCAGTCCCATCGCGGACCGGATGGTTTCGGTGTGGAATGCCTCGACGCAGCCGGTGTCGGCTTCTGTCATGCCCGGTTGTCGATTATTGATCTGAACGAATCCCGGGCACGTCAGCCGTTTCTCAGCAACGACCGGCAGGTGCTGATGGCGCACAACGGCGAGTTCTACGACTTTCAGCGCATCCGTGCTGATCTCACCGCCCAGGGAGTGCGTTTCTCCTCGAAGAGTGATTCCGAGATTTTGTTGCGCCTGTATCAACGGCAGGGTCTCGAGTCCACGTTGCCTCTGCTGCGGGGGGAATTCGCCTTTGCTCTGTTTGATGCGGCGGATGACTGTCTCTATCTGGTGAGGGATCGCTTCGGCATCAAGCCCCAGTACTGGACGATGACGCCGGAGGGGTTGGTGTTCGGCTCCGAGTTGAAGGTGCTGTTTGCTCACCAGGCCGTGGAGCGACGCTTCACGTCGGAGGGTCTCTTTCATCAGTTGATGCAGACCATGGTCCCGGGAACGACCGCCTTCGCCGGGGTGCACCAAGTTCAGCCTGGTCATGTGCTGAAGGTGCAGCGCAGGAGTGACCGGCTGGAGGTGTCGGAGTCGACCTACTGGGATGTCGATTTTCCACGTTTGGATCAGCGGGACAGCACCCTCACGGAGGCTGATCACATCGCCAATGTTCGTGCTGCTCTGCTGGAAGCGGTGGAGATGCGGATGGTGGCCGACGTGCCCGTGGGTTGTTATCTCTCAGGCGGAATCGACAGTTGTTCGATCCTCGGTCTTGCTTCGGCGGTGAGTCAGGGTCCCGTCAAGGCGTTCACGATCGGATTCGATGATGCGCGCTACGACGAAACACCCATTGCTGCGGAGATGGCGGAGGCCACCGGTGCCGAGCAGGACGTCATGCGTCTGTCGGGTCGTGAGTTGTACGGCCACATGGAACAAACGCTCTGGCATACCGAGCGCACGATCTACAACACCTTGGCTGTGGCCAAATACTTAATGAGTCGCCATGTCAATAGTGTCGACTACAAAGTCGTGATGACTGGGGAAGGGTCAGACGAGCTGTTCGGTGGCTATCCCGCGTTCCGGCGTGACATGTTCCTCCATGGTCTGGAGGACCTGCCGCAGAGCGATCGCCAGGATTGGGAGTCTCTGCTGCAGACCAACAATTCCCTGGTGCAGGGAGCAATGCTGGCGGCTGATCAGGTGGATGATCCCGATCTTGATGCCGTGGTGGGCTTCACCCCCAGCTGTCTGCAGCCCTGGCTGGCCTGCGCGCCGCTGGTGCCGGATCTGCTGGCTGACGAGCACCGTCAGGCGTTGGTGGAGTACTCGCCAGGTAAAGCCATTGCTGAGCAGTTGAATCCCCAGCAACTCGATGGTCGCCATGCCCTCGACAAGGCTCAGTACGTCTGGATCAAAACAATGTTGGAAGGCCAGATCCTCACCTGGGGAGGTGATCGCGTCGACATGGCCAACTCCATGGAGGCACGGCCGGCTTTCCTGGATCACCATCTGGCGGCTGCGGCGGTACAAGTGCCTCCGGAGCTGCGGATCAAGGGAAAAACTGAGAAATATGTGCTGCGGGAGGCCATGGCGGGTCTGCTGCCGGAGGTGCTTTACAAGCGCGAAAAATTTGCCTTCATGGCGCCCCCGGCCCACACCGAGCCCGAGAAGTGGGCGCAAATGAAGCAGTTGGCTGATGACTACCTGAGTGATGAAGCGATTGATGCGGCTGGGTTGTTGAGCAAAGAGGGCGTGCGTGCCTTGTTTGCGCGCCACGACGACCCTGCCACCACCGACGCCGAGCGGGTTCAGATGGATGCCGTCATCAACCACCTCCTGGGTGTCCAGATGCTGCATCGGATGTTTGTAGCGGCCGATGTGCCAGCCCAGGCTCGTGAGCAGGCCGATCGCCTCGGGTGGCGGGTGCTGATGCCCGTTTGAATTCTTTGGTGAGGGTTAAAACGTCGCATTGACGACAGGGCGTTTGGGTCGCTGCGGCGATGGTGATTCGATCTTTTGATCTGAAGGCCACTGCATTGCCGTCCCTCCTGACCACTCGCCAGGTCACTGCTCGGTCGAAAGCACAGGTGGGCATTCGACCCAACCGTGAGCGTCTGATGCACTCCTTGGCTGAAATGGCTGCCATTGGGCTGCAGCCCGATGGCAGCGTCTGTCGACGGGGTTTCTCGACTGAGGACGTTGCGGGACGTTCCTTGCTGGCCCGATGGATGAACGAGGCTGGCCTTCAGGTTCGGATCGATACGGCGGGCAACCTGATCGGTCGGCTTCAGGGGTTGGATCCGGATCGCCCAGCACTGATGACCGGTTCCCACCTCGACACCGTTCCCACCGGTGGTCGTTTTGACGGTGTGTTGGGGGTTTTGGCAGGTCTTGAAGTTTGTCGCTCCCTGCAGGACAACAGCATTCGTCTTCAGCACGATCTCGAGTTGATCGCCTTCGCCGATGAGGAATCGACGATGGTCGGGTGCAAGGGCATGGCCGGTACGGCTTCCTGTGACCCCAAGGCCTATGCCACCAGCAATCGGGAACCGATCGAGGACAATCTCGCTCGTATCGGTGGTCACTGGCCATCGCTGGTCTCAGCACGTCGGGCGGACGACGCCTGTGCTGCTTTTCTCGAGCTCCATGTGGAACAGGGAGGCGTGCTCGAGCAACGCGGTGACGCCATCGGTGTGGTGGAGGGCGTTGTGGGACAACGCCGTTTCAGCATCCAGGTGGATGGTCAGCCGAACCACGCCGGCACCACGCCGATGAAGCTGCGGCAAGACGCTTTGGTGGCGGCGTCCCGGATCGTGCTGGCGGTGGAGACGATGGCCAGACAGCACCCAGGTGATCCCGTTGCCACAGTCGGACGACTCGAGGTCTGGCCCAACGCCGCCAATGTGGTGCCTGGCTCAGTGGCGCTGACCGTTGACCTCCGGGATGTGAATTCAGTTGTGCTCGATCAGTTGGTGGCTGAGTTGATGCAGCAGTTGGAGCGGATCGGTGCCGAAACCGGATGCCCGATCCAGTTGGAACCTCAATTTGAGGTGGAACCCACAGCTGCAGCGGATGGAGTGATGGCAGCGATCGTTTCTGCTGCAGAGGATCTGGGGTTGTCGCATAGCCACCTTCCCAGCCGTGCCAGTCACGATGCGCAGGAGATCGGACGTCGCTGGCCGATGGGAATGATTTTCGTCCCCAGCCGTGGTGGGGTTAGCCACTCATCCAAGGAATTCACCAGTGACGAGCACTGCTGGGCTGGGGCTGCCGTCTTGCTGGGGACTCTGCAGCGTTTGGATCGCGAGCTGTCTTGACCTTCTCAATCCTGGCGCGTGATCCCAACAACGGTCGTTTCGGCGTTGCCGTGGCGACCTGTCACCTGGCTGTGGGCTCCACTGTTCCCCACATCCGATCTGGAGTAGGTGCCGTTGCAACCCAAGCCCACACCAATCCTTATCTGGGAATTTGCGGACTGGAGCGTCTTGAACATCATGCGGATGCGCAGGATGTGCTGAACAGCCTTCTGCTGGATGACCCCCAACGGGATTGGCGCCAGTTCCATCTGATCGATCTTGATGGCCGGACTGCTTGCTGGACTGGAGTTGAGTGCGGCGGATGGGCGGGTCATCGGCACCATCCCAACCTTTCGGTTGCGGGAAATTGCCTGGCTGGCGAAGTGGTGCTGGAGGCGATGGAACAGACGTTTCTCACCAGTGATCCCAACTGGAAACTGGGCCGTCGTTTGATGACGGCCCTGCAGGCAGGAGAGCAGGCTGGTGGCGACCAACGCGCATCAAGCTGCACATCCGCCGCTCTGCAGGTGAGCGGCGAAGCGGCATTTCCGTTGCTGGACCTTCGCGTTGACTTCCGCTCCGGTGCGGTCGAGGAGCTGATGGAGCTCTACGAACGCAGCCAGGATCGATGGGCTCAGCAGTGGCGCGATGAACTGCTGGAATTGCCCATGCTCAACCGGCTTGTCGCCTGAAGAAGCGGGTTTCAGCGCAGGTAGCTGACACCCCGATAGGTGAGCTGAACCTGGGCCTGACGCACATCAGCCTGGCGGGCTTGATACACGTTGCGGCGGTAGGTGAGTTGCACGCCCTGCTGTTGAGCAGCGTCTTTGACCTGCTGGTAGGCGTGTCCTCTGTAGAGAAGAGTCGTCATGGTGGTTCCTCGAAGCAAGCTCAGGTCCCCGTTCCATGGCCTGAGTCGAACTGCGCCTTGCCGAGGCTGGCGAGGTGAACGTCTGTAGCAGTTGCTGCAAAATAATTATGCAGGGGATGAATTCTTGAATGTTGTTCATCTTGATACCAATACGACTTTTCTATTGAATTGGTGATGCAGAACACCTTGCGGCGTCCTCGTGATTACAGCAACAGATAGCGCTGGGCGAGGGGCAGCACCTCGGCGGGCTCGCAGGTGAGCAGTTCACCGTCGGCGAACACCTCATAGGTCTGCGGGTCCACGCTCACCTTGGGTAGCGCTGCATTCAGCTTGAGGGCGCTCTTGCCCACGCTGCGGGTCTCCTTCACCGCCATGCAGGTTCGGTCAAGCCTGAGTTTTGATTGGATGTCGTTGTCCATCGCTGCTTCGCTCACGAAGGTGAGGCAACTGGGGGCGAGGGCTTTGCCGAAGGCGCCGAACATCGGCCTGCCGTGCACCGGGCCGGGGGTGGGAATCGAGGCGTTGGCATCGCCCATCTGGGCCCACACGATCGAACCCCCCTTCACCACCAGTTCCGGGCGAATGCCGAAGAAGCCCGGTTTCCACAGCACCAGATCCGCGAGCTTGCCGGTTTCGATCGACCCCACTTCGCTGCTGATGCCGTGGGCCAACGCCGGGTTGATCGTCACCTTGGCGATGTAGCGCGTCAGCCGGTGGTTGTCGTTGCGTGCGGAGTCTTCCGGCAATGCACCGCGCTGCACCTTCATCTTGTGGGCGGTCTGGAAGGTGCGGGTGATCACCTCGCCCACGCGGCCCATGGCCTGGGAGTCGCTGGCGATGATCGAGAAGGCGCCGAGGTCATGAAGGATGTCTTCGGCGGCGATCGTTTCGCGCCGGATCCGTGATTCGGCGAAGGCCACGTCCTCGGGGATCTTCGGGTCGAGGTGGTGGCACACCATCAGCATGTCGAGGTGCTCCTCGAGCGTGTTGCGGGTATATGGCCGGGTGGGGTTGGTGCTGCTGGGCAGCACGTTGGCCTCACCGCAGATCTTGATGATGTCCGGGGCATGACCACCGCCGGCACCTTCGGTGTGGAAGGTGTGAATGGTGCGTCCCTTGATAGCGGCGATCGTGTCTTCCACGAAGCCGGCTTCGTTCAGGGTGTCGGTGTGGATGCACACCTGCACATCCATCCGATCGGCCACCGACAGGCAGGCATCGATCGTGGCCGGCGTGGTGCCCCAGTCTTCATGCAGCTTCAGGCCGCAGGCACCGGCGCGCACCTGTTCCTCCAGGGCTTCCGGGGTGCTGGCGTTGCCTTTGCCGAAGAAGCCCAGATTCACCGGCAGGCCTTCAGCGGCCTGGAGCATCCGGCCGATGTGAAACGCCCCAGGGGTGCAGGTGGTGGCATTGGTGCCGGTGGCTGGTCCAGTGCCGCCGCCCATCAGGGTGGTGACCCCGCTGGCTAGGGCTGTTTCGATCTGCTGGGGGCAGATGAAGTGGATGTGGGTGTCGATGCCACCGGCCGTGAGGATGTGGCCCTCCCCGGCGATGGCTTCTGTGCCGGGACCCACCACGATCGTCACCCCTTGCTGGGTGTCGGGGTTACCGGCTTTGCCGATGCCCACGATCCGGCCGTCCTTGAGGCCGACATCGGCTTTGACGATGCCCCACCAGTCGAGGATCAGAGCATTGGTGATCACCGTGTCGACGGCTCCCTCGGTTCGAGGGGTCTGGGATTGGCCCATGCCGTCGCGAATCACCTTGCCGCCGCCGAACTTCACCTCATCGCCGTAGACGGTGTAGTCCTTCTCGACTTCCAGGATCAGATCGGTGTCGGCCAGGCGAACCCTGTCGCCGGTGGTGGGTCCGTAGGTCTCGGCGTAGGCCTGGCGGGAGATGCGGTAGGGCATGGGTCAGGCGTCGAGGGGTCCGTTGATCTGGCCGTTGAAACCGATCACCCGACGATTGCCGGCAAAGGGAATCAGGTTCACGTCGCGGCTGTCGCCGGGTTCGAAGCGGATGGCGGTGCCGGCGGGGATGTCGAGCCGTTGACCGCGGGCTGCGGTCCGGTCGAACTGCAGGGCGGCATTGGCTTCGGCGAAGTGGAAATGGGAGCCCACCTGCACCGGCCGGTCGCCGCTGTTGGCAACACTCAGCGTGGTGACGGGTCGGCCTGCATTCAGCTCCAGTTCACCCGGTTCGGGAAGCAGTTCGCCTGGAATGAGAGGTGCCATGGGTTCTGCCTCAGCGAATCGGGTCGTGCAGGGTGACGAGCTTGGTGCCATCGGGGAAGACGGCCTCGATCTGCACCTCATGGACGAGCTCGGGCACCCCCTCCATCACCTGGTCCTGACGCAGCCAGGTGGTGCCTTCTTGCATCAGCTCCGCCACGCTCTTGCCGTCACGGGCGCCTTCCAGCACCAGAAAGCCGAGCCAGGCCACCGCTTCGGGGTGGTTGAGCTTGAGGCCACGATTCAAGCGCCGCTCCGCCAGCAGTGCCGCGGTCACGATCAGGAGCTTGTCCTTTTCCTGGGGACTGAGATGCATGGAGAGCCTTGGTCCCATTCAGTGTGTCGTTGCAGCGGTCGGTGAAGCGTTCGCAGTGAACGGTTGTCCCGTCAACGGCTGTTCCTGCAGGGGCCAGACCCGAGGAATGCGCGGCGTGGAGAGTCCCCGTAAGGCGCGGGTTCGTGCCCAGATTCGGCTGAACCAGAAGCGGGCGTCGCGGCTGGAGTGGCCGGCGTAGCGGGCGATCAGCCCTTGATCAAGGCTGCTGCAGCGCATGGTTCCCTCAAGGCCGTCACGGTCGTGGCGGGCTCCCGCCAGCAGCAGGGTGATCTGTTCACCGGTCAAGGGCATTGGTGCTGCCCACACCAGTGAGCCGAACACGGGAGCACCACCAAGTCCGTGGGGGTCGTTGAGGCTGGTGTCGCCCAGTTCCAGCCGGTCCACCAGCTCCCATCGGGGCTGGTGCGCCCCGTCGCGCTGAATCTCAAGGCAGGAGCGCCAGCGCCCGCGGTTCAACTGCTCCCCTGCGGCGGTGCGCCCTAGCCGCACGATCTCGGCGCTGAGAAATGAGGCGTTGTCCGGCAGGCTCACCGTCAGGGTCTGCTGGAACAATGCGTCCGCGTAGAGCACCAGTTCCTGGGGCAGCCACTCCAGATCACTGGTGTCTTCCAACCTGCAGGTCACGGACTGCTGGGTCCAGGCTCCGTCGGGATGGAGACGGCTGCGGCCCACGGAGCCGTAGACCTTCTGGGCCGCCACGCTGGTGATCAGGCTGCGACTGTCAGGGCCGAGGTCAAGCTCAATGCTGAGCTCATCGCCTCCCACCAGGCCGCCGGCGGTGTGGAGAAGGGGCAGCTCACAGCGGCCGTGATCTCCCACGTCTGCCCGCAGCAGCTTGAACGGAGCTGTGCATCCCCCCTGGTGTTTGGTGCTGCCGTTGTTGGTTTGGAACTGCAGCCGGCAGCGGCCGTGCCAGGGCTCAAGGGATTGCATGGGGGCACGCTCCTTCGCCGTGGGATGACGCTCGGTAACAACCATCACCAAATGCTGGCCCACGGCTGGGCAGGCTCGAGTTCCTACGAGAAGCACGGGTGACGCAGGCTGTTCTTGTTCTGGATCAACGGCTTGCCGCCAGGGCTGATCAAGCTGATCTGCTGTTGCCGCTCACGGCGGATGAACGCAGCGTTGTGCGTGGCCGCCGCCGCACGGACTGTGGCCGTGAGGTGCTGTTGCAGTTGCCAAGGGACGGGGCCCTGCAGCCAGGGGATCAGCTCAGTGATGCCGCTGGTACAGCCAGGGTGGAAGTGACGGCAGCCACCGAAGCGCTGTTGCGGGTACGGGCGACATCAGCCTTGGCGTTGATGCAGGCGGCTTATCACCTGGGCAACCGACATGTGGCCCTCGAGTTGCATGAGCAGGATCTGTATCTGCTGGAGGACGCCGTGTTGGCGACGATGCTGGAAAGCCGTGGTCTGCAGCTCAGTCGCTGTCAGCGACCGTTCCGGCCCGAAGGCGGCGCCTACGCAGGCCATCAGCACGGATGAGTTCGCTGGCGCTGCTGCAGCTGGTGAGCCCCGCTCTGCCGGTTGGTGGCTTCAGTTATTCGGAGGGATTGGAAGTTCTGATCCAGTCGGAGACGATCCGGGATGAGCAGCAACTGCAGGCCTGGTTGGAGGCGGAGCTGTCGCGGGGGGCGATCCGATTGGAGGCGGCGGCGTTGCCATCGCTGCTGGGTGCACTCGCGGCCTGGTCAGCAGGAGAGACCGCGGCCTGCCGCCGGGTGCTGGATCTTGATGGCTGGCTGCTGGCCAGTCGTGAATCGGCTGAACTGCGGGCTCAGCAACGACAGATGGGTGGCTCGTTGCTCAACCTCCTCGCGGAGATGGGCCACCCCTTGCCGGAGCAGGTGGCGTTGAGCTGGCCGGCGGCCTGGGCATGGGCAGCGCAGGCCTTGCAGGTGGCGGAGAGCGAGATGGTGGAGGGCTACCTCTACGGCTGGGTCGCCAATCAGCTCAGTGCTGCGGTGCGGCTGTTGCCGTTGGGTCCAAGCCGGGCTCAGCTGCTGCAGCACAGTTTGCTGCCGTTGATCAAAGGGCAGGCCGAGCAGTTGCAACGACGGGATCCCCGGCAGTTGTGGACCAGCGGCGTTGGGGCTGGCATGGCGCAGCTCACCCATGCTGAGTTGTATTCCCGCTTGTTTCGGAGCTGATGAGCAGCAAGTTGCGTCTTGGGGTGGCCGGTCCGGTGGGATCCGGCAAGACTGCTTTGGTGGAGGCGCTTTGCCTGAGGCTGCGCGATCAGCTGCAGCTTGCTGTTGTCACCAATGACATCTACACCCAGGAGGACGCGCAATTTTTGACGCGTGCTGGAGCGTTGGAGCCGGAACGGATCCGCGGCGTGGAAACCGGCGGCTGTCCGCACACGGCGATCCGTGAGGACTGCTCCATCAACCGGGCGGCGGTGGCCGATCTGGAGGGGCAGTTTCCGGATCTCGATCTGGTGATGGTGGAAAGCGGGGGCGACAACCTGGCTGCCAGCTTCAGTCCGGAGTTGGTGGACCTCTGCATCTATGTGATTGATGTCGCCGCTGGAGACAAGATTCCCCGCAAGGGCGGGCCCGGCATCACCCGATCCGACTTGCTGGTGATCAACAAGATCGACCTGGCACCTCTCGTGGGTGCGGACCTCTCTGTGATGGAGGCGGACACCCGGCGGATGCGGGGCGAACGCCCGTGGTGTTTCACCAATCTCCAAAACGGCGATGGCCTCGTTCAGGTGGTGGAGTTTGTGTTGCAACAGCTACCGAATGCTTGATTCGGTGCGGGAGAGGTGGTGATTCGGTTCCGGTTGATACCAAAGCGGTGGGGGGCCCTTTTTTACCTTCCCAATGCCGCCGGTGACGGCGCGTGTCCCGTGTTGTGGATTTCATGAGCTCCTCTCTCTCCAAGCGTTTGTTCGCAGGCCTCGCCGCTGCATCTCTGGGTTTGGCAGTCACCGCCTGTGGTGGCGGTGAAGAAACAGCTGCGCCTGCCAGTGATTTCGACGACAAGGTCACCGTCGGCATCCTGCACTCGCTGACCGGCACCATGGCCATCTCCGAGTCCACCCTGGTGGACACCGAGAAAATGGCGATCGATGAGATCAACGCCGCTGGTGGTGTCGAAGTGGACGGCAAGAAATACAAGATCGAATACATCGTCGAGGACGGTGCTTCCGATTGGCCCACCTTCGCTGAGAAGTCCAAGAAGCTGATCGACCAGGACCAGGTGCCCGTCGTCTTCGGTGGCTGGACCTCCG
Organism: Parasynechococcus marenigrum WH 8102; assembly: GCF_000195975.1. GTDB lineage: Bacteria > Cyanobacteriota > Cyanobacteriia > PCC-6307 > Cyanobiaceae > Parasynechococcus > Parasynechococcus marisnigri. The sequence continues at coordinate 2,348,477 of NC_005070.1, read as the reverse complement.
CCAGTCGCAAGGCGATGCTGCCTGTCTACGAGTCGAAGAACGCCTTCCTCTACTACCCGATTCAGTACGAGGGTCAGGAGTGTTCCAACAACATCTTCTACACCGGTGCCACTCCGAACCAGCAGTCGGAGCCTGCCACCAAGTTCATGTATGAGAAGTCGCCTGCCGCTGGCAAGCCCTTCTTCCTGGTTGGTTCGGACTACGTCTTCCCCCGCACCTCCAACACCATCACCAAGGAGCAGCTCGCCTCTCTGGGTGGCGAAGTGGTCGGTGAGGACTACCTGCCCCTGGGCAACACCGAGGTTGCTCCGATCATCGCCAAGATCAAGAAGGCCCTGCCTGACGGCGGTGTGATCATCAACACCCTGAATGGTGACCAGAACGTTGCCTTCTTCAAGCAGATCCAGGACGCCGGCATCACCCCCGATAACGGCTACTACGTGATGAGCTATTCCATCGCGGAAGAGGAGATCAGCACCATCGGCTCTGAGTTCCTTGAGGGCCACTACGGCGCTTGGAACTACATGATGTCGATCGACACCCCGGCATCCAAAAAGTTCGCCGCAGACTTCAAGGCCAAGTACGGCGCCGACCGCCAGGTCGCTGACCCTCAGGAGTCGGCCTACAACATGGTCTACCTGTGGAAGAAGGCTGTCGAGAAGGCCAACAGCTTCGACGACGACAAGGTGCGTGAAGTCCTGGTCGGCATCGAGTTCGACGCGCCTCAGGGACCTGTGAAGGTGATGCCCAACCACCACCTGTCCCAGACCGTGCGCATCGGCCAGATCACCGCGGATGGTCAGTTCGAGATCCTCGAATCCACCGATGGTCCTGTGGCTCCTCAGGCCTGGAACCAGTTCGAGCCCAGCTCCAAGGGTTTCGCTTGCGACTGGACCGATGCCGCCAAGGGCGAGAAGTACAAGCTCTGATCCTCTGATCACAGCCTGAGTGCTCTTCAGGGAGGAGCCCGGTGACGGGCTCCTCCTTTTGTCGTTTCACTGAACGCTTCGTTTCACACGTCCGTGCAACTGCTTTTTGAAAGCCTGTTCAACGGTGTGGCCATTGGCTCTGTCTTGCTGATGGCCGCGCTCGGACTGGCCATTGTTTTCGGCCTCATGGGGGTGATCAACCTCGCCCATGGCGAGCTGATCATGCTTGGGGCCTACACCACCTACGTGGTGCAGCTGATCTTCAAACTGCCTGTGCTGCAGCCGGTTTACAACGCCTACGTGCTGGTAGCGCTTCCCCTGGCCTTCATCGTCAGCGGTGTGGTCGGCATCCTGCTTGAACGCACCGTGATTCGCCGGCTCTATGGCAACCCGCTGGAGACGTTGCTGGCGACCTGGGGTGTCAGCTTGATTCTTCAGCAGTTTGTGCGGAGCGTGCCCCTGGCCCACGCCGCCGGCCTGATCCTGGCGCTGGTGCTGGGCTTTGGCCTGCCGGTGATCTTGCCGCAGCGACTGTTTGACGGTGCCAAGGCGCGCTTTGTACGCGCTGGCAGCTGGGCGGTTTCGGCCCTCGCAGGTGTGTTGCTGGCTGGTGGCCTGGCCTCACAAATCAGTCGTATCGCCCGAGCTACCTCCCGCAACGTGGATGTCACCGCACCGAAGTGGATGCGGGGAGGCATGGAGTGGATGGACATCACCTTTCCTGTACCGCGCCTGGTGATCATCGTGATCACGATCGTTGCGGTGGTTGGGGTGACGTGGTTCCTCAACAAAAGCGTGTGGGGCATGCGCATTCGTGCCGTCACCCAGAACCGTGCGATGAGTGATTGCCTGGGCATCCCCACGCAGACGGTGGACGTGCTCACCTTCGGTATCGGATCCGGTCTTGCCGGTGTGGCTGGTGTTGCAGTCTCCCTACTCGGCTCCGTTGGTCCGAACGTCGGCGGCTCTTACATCGTCGGTTGTTTCATGGTGGTGGTGCTCGGGGGTGTCGGCAATCTGCTCGGCACCGTGCTCGCCTCCTTTGCCATTGGATGGCTCACCGATCTGATCGGAGCTGGTCGTCTGCTCACGATGTGGCCTGACATGCCATCTCCTCTGGCCGCTGCTGTGGAGTTCTTTGCCACCACGAGCATGGCCCAGGTGATGGTGTTCGCTCTGATCGTGGTGTTCCTGCAATTCCGTCCCGCGGGTTTGTTCCCGCAGAAGGGACGCATGGTGGAGGCCTGATTCATGTTGCAAACGTTTCAGCGAAATCGCTGGCCCCAGATCGTCCTCTGGGTGCTGATCATTGCGGCCATCGTTGCTGCGCCTGCTGTTTTGCCGGTGTTCCGGCTCAATTTGTTGGGTCGCTTCCTCTCCCTAGCGATTGTTGCCCTGGGCATCGATCTGATCTGGGGCTTCACCGGCCTGCTCAGCCTTGGCCAAGGCATCTTTTTTGCCCTGGGTGGTTATGCAGCGGCGATGTATCTGCAGCTGAACAGCTCAGGCGAGTTACCCAACGGCATCCCTGAATTTTTTAGCCTCTACGGCGTGGATCAACTGCCGGCGTTCTGGCTGCCCTTCCATTCGCCGCTGTTCACCCTGGTGGCGATCTGGCTGGTTCCGGCCGTGCTGGCCGCTGTGCTCGGCAACCTGGTGTTCCGTAACCGGATCAAGGGGGTCTACTTCTCGATCCTCACCCAGGCCGCCCTGCTGGTGTTTTTCAACTTCTTCAATGGCCAGCAGAAGCTGATCAATGGCACCAACGGTTTGAAGACGGATGTCACCGAACTGTTCGGTCAGATGGTGGGCTCGGCGGAGATGCAGCGCAGTTTCTTTTGGCTCACTGCGGTGGTGGTGATCCTGGCCTGGTTGTTTCTGCGTTGGGTGGTGCGGGGCCGCTTCGGTGACGTGTTGATCGCCATCCGCGATGACGAACCGCGGTTGCGGTTTGCCGGCTACAACCCAACGTTGTTCAAGACGATTGTCTTCGCGATTGCTGGTGGTCTGGCTGGGATCGGCGGAGCGCTTTACACCGTGCAGTCGGGCATCGTTTCGCCGCAGTACATGACGGTTCCTTTTTCGATCGAAATGGTGATCTGGGTGGCCGTCGGCGGACGGGGAACGTTGGTTGGCGCGATCCTCGGCGCTGTGGTGATCAACTACGCCAAAAGCCTGGTGAGTGAAGCTCTTCCCCAGAGTTGGTTGTTCATCCAAGGAGGACTGTTCATCCTCGTGGTCACGGCGCTGCCTGAGGGCGTGATCGGTTGGTGCCGTGGAGATGGTCCGCGCAACTGGCTCAACCGTCTGGGGATCGCTCGTCGCAGCTCGACCTATCCCCGTCTTGATCGTGAAGGCCAGGAGGAGGTTCAGCCATGACCCAGCCGTTGTTGGAGTTGCGTCAGATCACCGTCAGCTTTGATGGTTTTCTGGCCCTGCGCGATCTCAACCTGTCGCTGCACCCTGGAGAGCTGCGGGCGGTGATCGGTCCCAATGGGGCTGGTAAAACCACCTTCCTGGACGTGATCACCGGCAAGACCGCTCCCACTCAGGGACAGGTCATGTTCAAGGGCCGCTCGTTGGTGGGCACCCGTGAACATCGGATTGCCCGTCTGGGGATTGGACGCAAGTTCCAGAGCCCGCGTGTGTTCGAGAAGCTCACGGTTCAGGAGAATCTGGCCTTGGCCGTCACTCGGCCCAAGCAGCCCTGGTCATTGCTGTTGGGGGGCCTGAATGGGGAGCAGCGAGACCGCGTTCATCACCTGATGGGCATCGTCAACCTGCAATCCCGCGCCGACTGGGCGGCGGGTTCCCTGTCCCACGGACAGAAGCAATGGCTCGAGATCGCGATGCTGGTTGGTCAGGATCCCGACCTGTTGCTGGTGGATGAGCCGGTGGCAGGCCTCACCGACGAAGAAACGGATCTCACCGCTGATCTGCTCAAGTCGTTGGCGGGGAATCACACCGTGCTGGTGATTGAGCACGACATGGAATTCATCCGTCGTTTGGACAGTCCAGTGACGGTGTTGCACCAGGGACACGTTCTGTGTGAGGGAACGATGGATCAAGTGCAGGCGGATCCCCGGGTCATTGAGGTTTATCTCGGCACCACTGAGGAGGAGAACGGATGACGATGCTGCTTGAGATCCGCGGCTTGAACACCTACTACGGCGAGAGCCATATCCTCCGGGATGTGGACCTCAGCGTGAAAGCTGGCGAGATGGTCTGCCTGATCGGCCGCAACGGTGTGGGCAAGACGACCCTGCTCAAATCGCTCATCGGTCTGTTGCGTCCCCGACGCGGTGAGATTGTGTTCAACGGCGATCGCCTTGACCGACAGGCGCCGCATCAACGGGCCAGGGCTGGAGTTGGCTACGTGCCCCAGGGGCGGGAGATCATTCCGCAGCTCACGGTGGAGGAGAACCTGCAACTGGGGATGGAGGCGTTGCCCGGGGGTCTGGCACGGAATCGACGCATTGACCCGTTTGTCTATGAGCTGTTTCCGGTGCTGCAGGAATTTCTGCCCCGCAAGGGCGGTGACCTTAGCGGTGGGCAGCAACAGCAACTGGCGATTGCCCGTGCCTTGCTCGGTAAGCCGAAGCTGTTGCTGCTCGATGAACCCACCGAGGGGATTCAGCCCAACATTGTTCAGGACATTGAGAACGCCGTTCGACGGATCATTGACGAAACCGGCATCGGCGTTCTCTTGGTGGAGCAGCATCTGCATTTCGTTCGTCAAGCAGACCGCTACTACGCCATGCAGCGGGGCGGCATCGTGGCGAGTGGCCCCACCAGCGACCTGAGCCAAGCGGTAGTGGATCAGTTCCTGAGTGTCTGATCCCCACGGCTCTTACCTTGATCAGCAGGCCCAGAGTGTTTCGGTGGCCGCCTCATTTTGATTCATGGCGTACTCGCTCACATCGGCGCGTACGTGAAGCATCTGACCGCTCACCGACATCTTCCAAATTTCAAGCCGCGCCTGCTCAGGAGCTTCAAACCAGAACATCTCTGTGGGGAGTACAACCTTTTCACGGTAAAAGTTGTCGTCCCCGACACACTTAACAATCACCATTCGGTCGGTGTCGTTGCGGTAGACGCACTCAATCATGTGGGGAACCCAGAATGATCCCACTTTGCGGAATTCGGCGCCAGTGGAGTGTTGGATTGGGCACGGATTGGAGATGGTTTCAGATTTCGTTTAGACACCGTGATACAGATGCTATAGGTTTGGTAGCTTTGGCGACTTTATAGTTGCGATCCTGCTCTGTTTGGTCTGGCAGTGTGGGTTGATCGCTGCAGAAGTCTGAGAGTTCACACAGTGTGGATGTTTCGTTTCAAATGAAACAATTCTTTTTCGTGTTGGCATGACAATAGTGATGTCTTCAATTGGAGGAAGTGATGCAGGAATCGATCGCAATGTCAATGACGCAATGCTTTGAAGTGGAGCGGATGAACCGTGCCATTGAAGCCACTGCAGACCCCGCGCAGTTGCAGACACTTGCCAAGCAACTTCTCCATGCCTGGCAATCCCAGCGTGCAGCGACGGAATGGGTGATGCGTCAGCAGCAGGCTCTTTGATGCGTTTTGTATTTTATTGAAGTGAATAGAAATTGGCCCCAATCTCACGATTGAGGCCAATTTGATTCGTTTACGGTTGATTCAAGTTGTTCAGGCGACAAGCTCAGATGTTGATGATCTGGGTTTGTGATTGGGTCGACGCAACGGTTGGGATGAGGGCATGGTGCTGGCTGAAGGCCGATCCATCTGACCTGCAGCGCTGAGGTCGCTTTGGAGCGAAGGATTGCAGCTTTTCAGTCGTGACCAACTGGGGAGCTGATGAGCAACGGGAGACTCCATCAGGCGGGAAAGTCCGGGCCGCAGCAGTTCAGCAAAACTGTGCACAGCCAGTTCTTCGCCATGGCGGTTATATGGGAGCCGGTTGATCGCCGAATCAATGCCGAACTGGCGCACCCGATCCTCACCGACGCGTCGGTAGAGCACCTCAAGGGTGGGAATCTGATCCATCGAGATCACGGCGCCTTCGTGCTCCATCAAGCTGCGCAAAACGGTGCCGAAGATTTCACCGGCCATGCGTTGCAAGCCCTCACTGGGTTTGCTTCCGAGTCCTTTGTGCTTGTGATCAAACAGCCCCAGATCCACCTGGGCAATGCGACTGGTGGCGACATGACGGAACACTTCCGAGAGCAACCCCATCTCCAGGCCCCAATCGGAGGGGATGCGCAGATTCATCGCCAGATCGGTGGTGAAGGCGAATTCACCAGCCAAGGGGTAGCGAAAGGACTGCAGATAGCGCAGGTACGGCAGTGGGCCAAAGATCTGTTCGAGGCTGACCAGCAGGGGACCGACGAACAGGCGGGTGGCCCGACCCTGCAGCGCCTGGGTTTCCAGCGATAGCCTGCTGTAGAAGGCCTTGACGTACGCAATGCCGTGGGAGCGATCCAGCAGTGGACGCAACATCCGCTCCGGGTATGCCGAGCCGAAGGTGCGGATGTCGGCGTCAAAGAGGCCCACTACCTCGGCGTCCTGACAGGCCACCCCAAGCCCTTGCCAGACCGCCCAGCCCTTGCCGGGGGGACCGGTGACCTCGAGTCCCAGGGCGCCCATGGACTCCAGCAAGTCCTTCACGGCTGGGCCATTGGTCCAGTGCACCTGAACGGGAAAGGGCATGCCGGCGAAGAAGGCTTCGGCATGGGCTACGTCCTCCGCGCTTTCAGCGGCCAAAGCAATGACGAGGCGATTGAGGCCTTTCAGTGACGACAGGGTGTCGCGGATCAGCGCCAGTGCTGGACGGCTGAACTCCTCCATCAGACAGGGGATCAGCAGCGTCGTGGGCCGCTCGCTGAGCTCGCGGTTGAAGGCAACAGCATCAAGGTTGCCCAGGCTGTAGTCATGAACCGTGGTGATCAGGCTCTGCTGAAAATCCATCCGGTGCTAAATGCGACAACAGTGGATGAGGTCATGACCCATACCTGAGCGGCGTTCAGGAGAGCCGATATGCAGACCTTGAACGCCGAAACGCTGCAGGGTCTGCTTGAGAACCTCTTCCCCGAGGATTCTTCCGCTGATTCCGAGCAGCTGTCGTCGCAATTGCTGCAGATTTTGCGTGGTGCGTCAGCAAACGACGACCCGCCCGGTGCGACGGATCTCTGGTCAGGCGCCGATGCGGTGCTGATCACCTACGCCGATACGGTGGTGGAGCAGGGGGTGCCCGCGTTGCGCAGCCTGCGTCAGTTGCTCAACAACCGCCTGCGGCCCTTCGCTGAGGTGGTGCATGTGCTGCCGTTTCTGACCTCCACCAGTGATGGCGGCTTTGCGGTGGCCAGCCACGACCGGATCGAGCCGCGCTTCGGTGACTGGAGAGATCTGGCGGACCTTGCTCACGGTCGTCGTATGATGGCAGATCTGGTGCTGAACCACATCTCCGCCTCCCATCCCTGGGTGAGGCAGTTCCTGCGCGATGAGGAGCCGGGGCGCTCCTGTGTGCTGGAGGCCGCGCCTGATCCCTGCTGGGACCAGGTGGTGCGGCCGCGGAGTTCTTCCCTGTTCACTCAGCTGAGCGGGTCGGATGGTCCGCGTCAGGTGTGGACCACTTTCGGGCCCGACCAAGTGGATGTGGATTGGCGAAGTCCGGAGGTGCTGCTGGGATTCACGCGGCTGCTGGACCGGATGCTTCGCCACGGGGTCCGCTGGGTCCGGCTGGATGCGGTCGGGTTCATCTGGAAGACACCGGGGACAGGATGCATCCACCTGCCAGAAGCCCATCGCATCGTTGAGGTGCTGCGGCAGCTGATGGAGCGCAGCTGTTCAGGCGGGGTGGTTGTTACGGAGACCAATGTTCCGGAGCAGGAGAACCTCTCGTATCTGGTTAGCGGTCGAGAGGCCCATCTGGCCTACAACTTCCCGTTGCCGCCCCTGTTGCTGGAGGCGGCCATCAGTGGTCGTGCTGATCTGCTGAACGGCTGGCTCAATCGTTGGCCCGCGCTACCGGTGGCCACGGGGTTGTTCAATTTCACCGCTTGCCATGACGGTGTCGGTCTGCGGGCCCTCGAGGGGCTGATGACGGATCAGCGGAGACTACAGCTGTTGATTGCCTGTGAGCAGCGGGGTGGTCTGATCAGTCACCGTCGCCTCACCAATGGTGAGGAGGCTCCCTACGAGATCAACATCAGCTGGTGGAGTGCCATGGCGGATGGCGGAATTGATCCAGCGCATCTGCAACGGGCACGCTTTCTGATGACCCAGCTGCTGGTGCTGGCCCTGCCCGGTGTTCCGGCCTTTTATCTGCCGGCCCTATTGGCCACACCCAATGACCTGGGCCGGTTCCGTCGCACCGGACAACGCAGGGATCTCAACCGCCCGCAGTTCAAGGCGGACACTGTTGAGCGGCGGCTGCAGGATCCCGACAGCGATGCCACCGCCGTGACGTCAGTGCTGGCTCATGCCCTGCGGGTGCGCCGCGATCAGCCGGCCCTGCATCCAGATGCCGCAATGGAGGTGATGAGCGCTGGCCGCTCCGATCTGGTGATGCTGCGTCGACGTGGTGGCGGCCAGACCCTGGTGGCGGTCCATAACGTCACCCCTTCGCGGTTGACCCTGGTCTTGGGGCGTCTCGGCGGTCGCACTGGTCTTGCCTGGACCGATTGTCTGAGCGGATCCTCCGAGACCCATGGCTCGCAACTTCAGTTGGAACCTTATGCCGTGCATTGGCTGATTCAGGCATGAGCAACCCCCAGAGCTGCCGTTGGTGGGTAGTCACCGACCTCGATGGCACCTTGATGGACCATCACTACGACTGGGCTCCGGCAGCGGCGGTGCTGCGCTCTCTGCAACGGGCGGGAGTGCCCGTGATTCCCTGCACAAGCAAAACGGCGGAGGAGGTAGAGCGTTTCCGCGCTGCAGCTCAGCTGCGGGATCCCTACATCGTCGAAAATGGGGGTGCCATTCATGGTGAAACGGCAACCGGTGAGCCCTGGCAAGAGGCCCTGGGGCCTGGCTGGACGGTGTTGAAACCTCGCTTGCAGGAGCTGTCTGAGCAGCTGTCTGAACCGTTGCGGGCCCTCGATGAACTCACGGACGCCGAGGGAGAACGTCTGCTTGGGCTTTCCGGTGAGTTGTTGCAGCAGGCTCAACGGCGACGCTGCAGCGTGCCCTTTGTTCCGCCTTCAGTGGCGATCCAGCCGCGCCTTGATGCCCTGTCGGCGGCCCAGGGGCTTGCCGTTGTGCGCGGTAACCGGATGTGTCATCTGCTTGGCGCAGAGGTCAGCAAGGGAAACGCCTTGGCGGCTCTGAAGCAGCGCCTTCATGAACCGGATGTGAAGGTGCTGGCTCTGGGGGACTCCCCCAACGATCTGCCCCTGCTGGAGGTGGCGGACCTTGCGGTGGTCGTGCCCGGTGCCGAGGGTCCCCATCCGCGGTTGCGTCTTGGCGTGGAGAGCGGTCGCTTTGAGCTCGCCCGTGCCCCCCATGCGGAAGGGTGGGCGGAGGCGGTGGAACGCCTGTTACCAATTAAGTAGCACGATATTGGATTGATATCGATAAAACATGTAATGGATATCGTGCTAGCTGAGCAGCTTTTGCCAAAGCGATTCGGCTGGATCGATCCCCAGGGCTTGGGAGTGGAGGGGCTGATGGTCCAGGCTCAACAGTCCTCGGCAGCCGAGGCTGTTGATCAGCAGCAGCTGATCGTCTGACCCAAGGCTGGCGCCCAGGTTGGCCTCCACCGCCAGCCCCAGCCGCAGGGCCCGGGCCCGCATCACCCCCGGCAGGCAGCCACTGCTGAGGGGAGGTGTCAGCCAGGGGCTATTCCCATTCGCACTGCCAGGCTTCAGCAGCAGATTGGCGGTGGTGCTGCAGCAGAGCTCGCCGTTGGTGTTGAGCAACAGGGCGTCATCACATCTCTGTTCTGAAGCTTCCCGTCTCGCCTGCACGGCCTGACCGTAGGCAAAGGTCTTGCAACGGCTCAGCAAACTGTCGCAGTTGCGGCGCTCCAGGCGACTGATGATCGCGGTGATCGGTGTGAAGCTCGGTACCCAGGGCTGAAGCGTCAGCCAGAACCGATGCTCCCCGCTACGTGGCGGTGCGATCCCGCGTTGGGGGGATGAACCCCGACTCCAGTTGAGCCGTAGGGCACCACAACCCTGCTCGGGCAAAGCACGCTCAACAGCCTCCTGGATCAGGGGCATCAGATGGTCGCGCTCGGGCGGAGGATCCAGGCCCAGCAGCGCGCTGGCCTCACCCCAGCGCTGCAGGTGTTCATCCAGCAGACAGGGCTGACCGGCGCGGATCAACACGGTTTCGAACAGTCCATCGGCGAGTTGCAGGCCCCGGTCATCCAGGGGCAGGCTCAGCTCAGCCGGTGTGCCCCAACGGCCCTCACACCAGGCGACCCCTCCCGTCAAGCCAGGGCCTCCAGCAGTGGCCGCAATTTCCACATCAGCTCCTCTGCTTCGCCATCGGGGTCGGAGTCGGCAACGATGCCGCAACCGGCATGGGCCCTCAGCCTGTGATCCTTCCGCATCAGTGTGCGGATCAGGATGTTGCTGTCGAAGCGTCCGTCCCAGTCGATGCGGATCAGGGAGCCGCAGTAGGGGCCGCGGCTAGTGGGTTCCAGCTCCTGCAGCCGCTGGCAGGCCCTCAGCTTCGGGGCGCCGCTGATCGATCCACCCGGCCAGCAGGCCCGTAGCAGATCCACCCAGCTGAGCCCGGCTTGCAGCTGCCCTTCCACCACCGATGTGAGGTGATGCACCGAGCTGTAGCTCTCCAGGCCGAGCAGTTGCGATACCTGGATGGAGCCCGGTTGGCAGACGCGGCCGAGGTCATTGCGCAGCAGGTCCACGATCATCACGTTTTCGGCCCGGTCCTTGTCGCTGCAGACCAGCTCCGCCGCCAGCTCGGCGTCGCGGTCTGGATCGCTGTGGCGTGGCCGTGTGCCTTTGATCGGTCGGGTTTCGACCCGGCCGGCGGGGTCCACCTGCAGGAACCGTTCCGGCGAGGAGGAGAGCAGTGCTTCGCCGTTGTCCGCCACCACCAGGCCCGCAAACGGCGCTGGGCAGCGTTGGCGAACCCGTTGAAACAGCTCCACCGCTGAGGCATCGCCGGGCCAGTCGGTGCTGCAGCAGGCGGTGAGGTTGGCCTGGAACAAATCACCGGCGGCGATCAGCGCACGGATCCGGCGTACGCCATCGGCGAAGCCCTCGCGGCTGGTGTGCTGATGCCAGGCCTCCAGCGGGATGTTCGCTGTGGCAGGCGGGGTGGGCGCTCGCTGCTGCAGTCGCGCCGCCAGCTGCTGCATCGCCATCGGGTCCGTGCCTTCGATCCACAACTGCCGTTGCTGCAGGTCAAATCGCAGCAGCGGGTCATGGCGGGCGATCCACAGGTTGGCCATGGCATCCCTGGACCAGGGGTTGCCGGGTTCAGTCCAGGCGGCCGCCTCATAACTGAGCCAGCCGGTCCAGTGGCCCGGACCCAGCCCATTCAATGCGGTGAAGGGGTCGCGGGCGTCCGCATCCCCCGGCAGGCCCTGGCAGTGGATCACCTCCAGCGGCTGGCTGGCCAGGGTCACCCAGCGGCCCAGGTCACTACCGTCACCATCCAGCCAGATCAGCCCGTCGTCGCCGTCCAGCTGTCGGGCCACGGCAAGCGGTTCACGCCAGGGGAGGTCCAACCGCTGGGGCACGCTCATGCTGATGCGTTGCTGCAGAGGTCCGGGCGACCGGCCTCCCGCAGGGCGGCATCGCGGATGCGGCAGCTGTCGCAGATTCCGCAGGGGGTCGTGCCACCGCTGTAGCAACTCCAGGTGGATTGGATCGGCACGTTGAGCCTGAATGCTTCTTCGACAATTCTGGTTTTGCTCCACTCCACCAGCGGTGCCCAGAGCTCGGTGCCATGGCCTTCGCGGCCAGCCTTGCTGGCCAGATTGGCCAGCTGCTGAAACACATTCAAGTAATCGGGCCGGCAGTCGGGGTAGCCGGAATAGTCCACGGCATTCACCCCCAGCACCAAGCGTTCGGCACCACGGGCCTCGGCCAGGCTCAGACCCACTGCAATGAAAACAGTGTTGCGACCCGGGACGTAGGTGGGTGGGATCACGCCTTCCTGAACGCCATCGGTGGGAATGGTGACGGCGTCGTCGGTGAGGGCGGAGCCGCCCCAGGCCGCCAGATCAACCGCAAGGCAGTGATGCTCGGCCAGCCCCAGGTGCGAGGCAACTGCAGCCGCAGCCTCCAGCTCGCGATGGTGACGCTGGCCGTAGTCGAAGGACAGGCCGATCACACGATCACCTTCCTCCAGGGCCATGGCCGCCGCCGTGGCTGAATCCAGGCCGCCGGACAGCAGCGCGACGGAGGTGCGTTGAGTCATGACCTCATTAAAAACTTTCTTGGGTCAGCTCATGCAGGGCGCAATAGTCGAGGTCATCCAGTGGGCTACCGGATGACTGCTCCAGCAGGGTGTCCAGGCCCTGCAGTCCTTGGATTTGGAGTCCAGCAGCGGTCGCCTCCTCCAGGAACAGGTGCAGGTCCTTGCGCAGCAGGGCTGTGCTGAAGTTCGGGTCGTCATAGTGACCATCGAGCATCCGCTGCAGCTTCTTGTCGAAGGTGGGGGCGTAGAGCGCCGAGGGTCGCAGGATCGCCATGAATGTCTCAACGGGCACGCCTGCCTGCTGCACTAGTCGCAGCGACAGGGAAAAGGCGTGGGTGAGGCTGGCGATCAGTTGATTGAGCGCCAGCTTGGTGGCAGCACCGCTGCCGATCGGTCCCACCAGCATTGGCTCTTGTGAGAGATGCTCCAGGAGCGGTCTCTGCTGGTCAAACAGCCCCGATTCGCCACCGGCCATCACCAACAGTTCTCCTTTCAAGGCCTGGGGTTTGCTGCCCAGCACAGGTGCTTCCAGACAGTGTCCGTTCTGATGCTGAACCTGGTCAGCCAGGTCGCGGATCTCCGTGATGCCCATGGTGCCCATCGGCATCAGGCAGCCGCCGCGGAGATCCCCGAGTTCTCGCACCACTGCTTGTGTCACTGGGCCGTCCCGCAGCACCGTGATGACAGTGCTGCATCCCTCAGCAAGGCTCGAAAGCTCTGGGGTCGCGTGAGCTCCTTCCTGAATCAGGGTCTGGCAGCGCTCAGGGGTGCGGTTCCAGACCTTGAGCTCAACGCCCTGATCAAGCAGGCGTCGGCCGATGGCCCTTCCAAGCAATCCGCTGCCGAGCAGAGCGACGCTGGGCATGACATCTCCTTGTTCTGCGCTCCAGTTTCAGCGCACACCCAGCCATTTATGGGTCTGCAGGCTGAGTCTCCAGCGGGGTTGGTTCTGCACGTGATCGATGGCCAACCGTTGCCCTTCCGAAGAGTCCCAGCCGGGTTGGAGCAGCAACACGGTTTGCTTGCTGACCGCTGCGGCCATGCTTTCGGCAAAGAGCAGGTCGTCGGCTGTGTGGATCACGACCTTGAGCTCGTCGCAATGGCTGAGAAGCTCCTGACGCGGCGGTCGATGCGGTTTCGGTGACAGGGTGATCCAGTCGGGGTCACCACTGAGGCCATCGACGCCGCTGGTCTCCAGATGCAGGGGATGGGAGCTGGCTTCCCGCAGGGCCGACGCCAGCCCATCCAGGTTGTGCTGCAGCGGTTCACCGCCGGTGATCACCGTGAAGGCGGCTCCGTTTCGCTCGGCTTGTTCAACATCAGCGGCGAGGGCCCTCAGGCTGCGTTGGGGGTGAGTGTTCACAGGCCAGGAGTGCTTGGTGTCACACCAGGGACACCCCACATTGCAGCCAGCCAGACGGATGAAAAAGGCACTGCGGCCACTGTGGTGGCCTTCCCCCTGTAGGGAATGGAAGGTCTCCACCACCGGCAGGGTGGCCGCGTCTTGATTCATCGCTGGGTCTGAATCGCCTCCACCGGCGAGGAGGGCAGCCGTTGCTGGGCCGCCTCAATCAAGCCTTGGAACAGGGGATGGGGCCGTCCCGGACGGGAGAGAAATTCGGGGTGGTACTGGCAGGCGGTGAAGAACGGGTGGCCTTTCAGCTCGATCAACTCCACCAGGCGACCATCGGGTGAGCTGCCGCTCACCACGTACCCGGATTCTAGGAACAGGTTTCGGTAGGCGTTGTTGAACTCGTAGCGGTGGCGATGCCGCTCATAGACAACTTGGTCCCCATACAGACGATGGGCCAACGTGTCCGGAGCGATGCGGCAGGGATAGACACCCAGGCGCATCGTGCCCCCCAGATCCACCACATCCTGCTGTTCCGGCAACAGGTGAATCACGGGATGGGGCGTCCCGGCATCGAGTTCGGCGCTGGTGGCTTCCGTCAGGCCGGCCTGGTTGCGCGCCCACTCGATCACGGCGGTCTGCATGCCGAGACACAGCCCCAGGAACGGCACCCGCTGTTCCCTGGCCCAGCGGATCGCCGCGATCTTTCCATCGACGCCCCGGTTGCCGAAACCTCCCGGCACGACCACGGCATCCATGCCCTTCAGCAGGGCCTGAGCACCATCGCTTTCGATCTGCTCTGCGCAGACCCAATGCAGATCAAGGGAGGCGTCTTGGGCGATACAGGCATGGCGCAGCGCCTCCACCACGGAGAGGTAGGCGTCGTTGAGCTGGATGTATTTGCCTACCAGGGCCACCTTGACGGCCGGGCCGGGGTTGCGGAGTTTGTGCACCAGCTCCTGCCAGGCCGCCATGTCGCTGTCGTGATCGGTCAGATCCAGCACATCGAGAACTTCGCGGCAAAGCCCTTCCTGCTCCAGGGTCAGGGGCACTGCATAAATACTTTCGGCATCAAGGGACGGGATGACGGCCCGGGTCGGTACCCCACAGAACCCTCCGATCTTCCGCTTCATCTCCTCGCTGATGGTGCGGTCACTGCGGCAGACCAGCACATCCGGTTGGATGCCGATGGAGCGCAGTTCCTTCACCGAATGCTGGGTGGGCTTGGTCTTGAGTTCGCCCGAGGTGCCGATGAAGGGCAGCAGTGTGACGTGGATATACGCCAGATCGTTCCGTCCAACGTCTCCACTGAATTCGCGGATGGCTTCCAGGAAGGGCAGCGATTCGATGTCACCGACGGTGCCGCCGATTTCTGTGATCACCACATCGGCGTTGCTGTTGGCGGCAACGCGGTGGATGCGTTCGCGGATCTCACCGGTGATGTGGGGAATCACCTGCACCGTGCCGCCGTTGTAGTCACCCCGCCGTTCCTTGTTGATCACCGCCTGGTAGATCGAGCCGGTGGTCACGCTGTTCAGGCGCGACATGGCTGTGTCCGTGAAGCGCTCGTAGTGACCCAGATCCAGATCGGTTTCGGCACCGTCCTCGGTGACGAACACCTCCCCGTGCTGAATCGGGCTCATCGTGCCGGGATCCACGTTGAGGTACGGATCCAGCTTCAGGATCGAGACGTTGTACCCCCTTGATTTCAGCAGCCGTCCCAGGCTTGCGGCCACGATTCCTTTGCCGATGCTGGAGACCACACCACCGGTGATGAAGACGAACTTGGCCATGGCCTCCCGGGTGACTCTTCAAACTACCTGGCGCAACGCCCAAGCTCCAGAGTCACCACACGGTGAATCGGCTCTTGCGAATCAAGTTCAGGAATCCAACCCCTGGATGTAGTCCCGCACCTTGCTCCTCCGTTGCGGTTGACGCAGTTTCAGCAGGGCCCGGGTTTCGATCTGACGCACCCTTTCGCGGGATAATTTCAAAGCTTCGCCGATCTGCGCCAGGGTCTGGGGTGTGTCGTCCTCCAGTCCGAAGCGCCGCCGCAGCACCGCCGCTTCTCGGCTGGTGAGCTCATCAAGCAGATGCTCGAGGTCGTTATGCAGTTCGTCGTGGGTGAGGGTCTGTTCCGGCGTGGCCTTACCGTCTTCGATCAGGTCTCCCAGTTGGGTGTCCTGGTCCCGGCCTACACGGGTGTCCAACGAAACGGAGCGGGGCACCCGCGCCAGGGTCTGGCGCACGGTGTCCTCACTCAGCTTCAGCGCACGGGCCAGATCAGCGATCGAGGCGATGCGTCCTTCGTTGGTGGCGATCTCCTGCTGCGCCCGTTTGATCCGGTTCAGTTTTTCGGTGACATGCACCGGTAGCCGGATCGTGCGGCTCTGGGTGGCGATGGCCCGCGTCATGCCCTGGCGGATCCACCAGTAGGCGTAGGTGCTGAAACGGAAGCCCCGTGTTGGGTCGAACTTTTCCACCGCCCGCTCCAGGCCAAGAGTGCCCTCCTGGACGAGGTCCAACAGTTCCATGCCGCGTTGCTGGTACTTCTTGGCCACGGCTACCACCAGGCGCAGGTTGGCCTGGATCATGTGGTCCTTGGCACGGCGACCATTGCGCAGAGCAGTTTTCAGCTCACGGGCCTCCAGGTTGGCTTCCCGGGCCCAGGCGCCGTAGCCGGCTTCGATCCGCTGTTGCAGTTCCGCCAGGCTCAGGTGTGCGGCGCGAGCCCATTCCTGCTTGGTGGGCCAATGGCTGTGCTGATTGGCTTCCCGACGCTGCAGTTCCTCAAGGCGGTACAGCTCTCCGATGGCGGCGTCACTGGTGGCCAGATCCCGTTGCTGCTGCAACAGAGCCTCACGTCGTTGCACCAGCCGGGCCAGCGTCACCTCCTCCTCATTGGTGAGCAGATCAACCCGACCAATGTCCTGCAGGTACAGCCGCAGCAGATCTGTCGTGCTGCGGCTGCGGCGGTCGCGGGTTTCCCCGGTCCGTCGGGGTTGACGGGGCAACGGCGTGGAGCAATTGGACTGCCTACAGGGTTCCCCGCAGCCGTCGTCAGTGCGACAAAAGCGCTGAATCCCTTCGGGATCTGCTCGGTTGACGCAAGGTTCGAATTGGGCAAGGTGGCTATAACCAGCAGTTCCCACAGCTCTTCGTGGTGTTCCTCTGTCAACCGCGAGGGCTGCACAGGCGATTGATTGCACTGGCTCTTTTGGGTGGTGCTTGGCTTGTTGTGCGTCAACAGCTTCAGCGAACTGCAGCGCAAAACCCTTTGCCATCTGGTGCTACTTCAGCTCAGATTCAGAGCGCGAGGTTGCCGGACGCTCTGGAGATCAGCGTTACCAATCAGCATCAGGTTCTCGAGGCTCTGGCGCAGAACGACCGCCAATGGCAACCGCGTTTGGTTGTTCATAACGATGGGCGACGTGAATACACTTATCGGCTTCCAAAAGGTGCTCCGGAGTTGTCTTTTCCGGAGATCAAAGCGCTGTTGCGCTCTCCTCCCGATTACTCAGACGATGCTGAATCGATCACGACTCTTTTGACGGCGTTGAATCGCTACGGCGTCACCGTGGTGATCGCAGAGCCGAATCGTGCCGGTGCCTCTGGCGAGTGGAATCCTCGCCGCGGTGAATTGCGAATTGGTCATTCCGTGGTGAGCCAAGGGACCAGGTCCTTTCGACGCGTCCTGAACCATGAAGCCATTCATGTCGCGCAAAGCTGTTTCGGCGGTTCCATCCGCAGTAGTCCGAGGGCTTTGGG
Source organism: Parasynechococcus marenigrum WH 8102 (assembly GCF_000195975.1). Taxonomy (GTDB): domain Bacteria; phylum Cyanobacteriota; class Cyanobacteriia; order PCC-6307; family Cyanobiaceae; genus Parasynechococcus; species Parasynechococcus marisnigri. The sequence goes on along the minus strand of NC_005070.1, from coordinate 2,331,050 downwards.
CCTGTCGCGAGGCATTGATGAACAGGCCATGCTTCAGCTGAACGGTCCGGTGTATGCGGGCATCTCAAGCAGCCAGCGTTTGCTTGAGGAAGAGGCCTATGCCAACCAGGATGAGCTGATGCTCGGGGCGTTGCTGCTCGACGTGCATTGTCGGCGCTGAGCGTTCAGCTCAGTCGTCCTCGCCGCTGGGGTCCACCCAGGTGCTGGCCACATGCAGTTCCTCCAGCTGCTTGTCCGCGACCCCACCTGGGGCATTGGTCATCAGACAGCGGGCCTGCTGGGTCTTGGGGAAGGCGATGGTGTCGCGGATCGATTCCTCACCCGCGAGCAGCATCACCATCCGGTCCACACCAAAGGCCAGGCCGCCATGGGGTGGCGCGCCCACATCCAAGGCATCCATCAGGAAGCCGAACTGCTCCTGGGCTTCCTCGAGCGGCAAGCCAACGGTCTGAAGCACTTGGCGCTGCAATGCGGAGTCGTGGATGCGCAGGGAGCCGCCGCCAAGCTCAAGGCCGTTGAGCACCAGGTCGTAGGCCTGGGCCCGGGCGCCTGGCAGGGTGTCGGCCCACTGGGACGCATCGCTGCTGAGATCCTCGGCATTGGGGGCGCAGAAGGGGTGATGCAGGGCTTCGTAGCGGTTCTCTTCGCTGTTGAACTCGAACATCGGGAAGTCCACCACCCAGAGGAAGTTCCACTGGTCGTTGTCCTGATCGGCCTTGACCATGCCTAGCTCCTTGGCCAGGTACTGGCGCACCCGGTCGAGGGCCTTGTTCACCGTGGCGGTGTCTCCGGCACCGAACAGCAGCAGCGTGCCGGGTTCCGCGCCGGTGCGGCTGAGCAGCTCCTGTTTCTGCTCATCGCTGAGGTTGTCCTTGATCGCGCCGATCGAGTCGATCTCGCAGCCGTTGCGGACGCGGATGAAGGCCAAGCCACCCGCACCGGCTTTCTGGGCTTCACTGAACACATCGCCGCCGGGCTTGATGCGCACATTGGAGAGGGCATCGTTGCCACCGGGAACGGCGATGCACTTCACCGCGCCGCCGGACTTCACGGCACCGCTGAACACCTTGAAGCCCATGTCCTTCACGATGTCGCTCACGTTGGTGAGCTCCATGCCGTAACGGGTGTCCGGCCGGTCGGTGCCGTAGCGCTCCATGGCGTCATGCCAGGTCATGCGCGGGAAGGGTCTGGGCAGGTCGATGCCCTTCACCGCTTTCCAGATCGAACAAATCAGTGATTCATTCAGCTGCAGGATCTCCTCTTGATCCATGAAGCTCATCTCGATGTCCAGCTGGGTGAATTCCGGCTGGCGATCGGCGCGTAGGTCTTCGTCGCGGAAACAACGGGCCACCTGGTAGTAACGCTCGATGCCGCCCACCATCAGCAGTTGCTTGAACAGCTGCGGTGACTGGGGCAGGGCAAACCACTCGCCGCCGCAGACGCGGCTGGGCAGCACGTAGTCGCGGGCACCTTCGGGGGTGGAGCGGGTCAGCACTGGGGTTTCCACTTCAATGAAGCCCTCGTCTTCGAGGAAGCGGCGGGCGGCCTGAATCGTCTGGGCCCGCAGGCGCAGGTTGTCGTTCATGCGCTTTCGGCGCAGATCCAGATAGCGGTGGCGCAGCCGCAGCTCTTCGCGGGTGTTCTCCTCGTCGTGCACTGACACGGGGAAGGGCAGGTTACCCTTCACGTTGTTCAGCACGATGATGCCGCTGGCCAAGACCTCCACAGCACCGGTGGCCAGCTTGTCGTTCAGAGACTCGCCCGGACGGGCCCGCACCTTTCCTGCCACCTGCAGCACGGTTTCGCTGCGCAGGTGCTCGGCCACGGCAAAGGCCTCAGCCCCCAGATCGGGATCCACCTTGATCTGCACCGTGCCGGAGCGATCCCGCAGGTCGATAAAGATCACGCCGCCATGGTCGCGGCGTCGGTCCACCCAGCCGCACAGTTGCACCTGCTGATCGATGTTCTGTTCGCGCAGGTCGCCGCAACCGTTGCTGCGCATGGGAGTTTCAGCCGAGGACAGGCGAGTTTCCCACAGCTCAGGACCGGCGGTAGAAGGGGCGTTTCACTACGCAGGCGGGTTGGGCCTTACCGCGGATTTCAACGCTGAGTTCTGCGCCGAGTTTGGCCAGGGCTGTGGGGACGTAAGCCAGCGCGATGGGCTCCTCCAGGGTTGGAGACCAGGTGCCGCTGGTCACCACACCGACGGTCTCGCCGTTGTGGAGCACGGGGTAGTCGTGACGGGCGATGGCGCGTCCCTGCAACTTGAGGCCCACGAGTCGTTTGGTGGGACCGGACTCTGCGGCTTGCTCTAGGGCCTGCCGACCGACGAAATCCACGGGCATCTCCAGATGCACCAGCCAGCCGAGCCCTGCTTCAAAAGGGGTGGTTTCGGCATTCATGTCCATGCCGTAGAGATGCATGGCAGCTTCGAGACGCAGGGTGTCCCGTGCGCCCAGGCCACAGGGGCTGACGCCGCGATCCAGCAGAATCTGCCAGAGCTTTTGTCCGTCGGCGGCGGTCAGCAGCAACTCGGCACCGTCCTCACCGGTGTAGCCCGTGCGGCCCGTAAACACGGGATGGGCAATATCTTTCAGGCTCAGGGTGCGATGTCCGAAGCGGGGCAAGTCGCTGAGGCTTTCGCCGGACAGCTCCTCCAGCAGAGGGATGGACTGCGGGCCTTGCAGGGCCAGCAGTACGCCACCCGCCTTGAGGTCGCTCACCGTGAGGCCAGCCGGTTCCATTTGGTCACGGATCCAGGCGGTGTCCGCCTCTGCGCAGGCTGCATTGATCACCAGCACCAGGGCACCCCGTTCGGCATCAACGGCGCCGCAGTCGTAAACGATCAGGTCATCGCGGATGCCACCGCTCTCGTTGAGCAAGACGGTGTAGCAGGCTTCGCCGGGTCCGATGCGATGCAGATCGCTCGGCACAAGCTGTTGCAGCGCATCTTTCGGATTCGGACCTTCCAGCCTCAAGACGCCCATGTGGGAGATGTCGAACATCCCCACCTGTTCCCGTACGGCCTTGTGCTCCTGGATCAGGCCGCTGAACTGCACCGGCATCTCCCAACCGGCGAAGGGCACCATGCGGCCGCCGCCGTCCTGGCAGAGCTGATGGAGTGGCGTGCGCTGCAGGGTCATGAACGGAAGGATGTCCGAAGCATTCTTATGGAGTGCTTCAGCAACTGGAAGGGAAACCGCAGATTTGCCACCGGGACTGGTCCATTTTTTCGACCGTCCCTAGCTTGAGCGCTCTTCGCTGGCTGTTATTGACGATCAGTCCCAGCTGTCGCAGTTGTCAGCACTGTTCGGGGGGCGGAACAGCCGAGGGGTGGTGTCGCTTGCGTCGCTTGGCTGTGCATGCGGACGTGTCAGATCTGGTGGTCTGCCATCACTGGACCCCGCGATCGCCTCAGTTGCCCATGATCAGGAGGGAACAGCTCCCTGAGATGGATCAACAGCTTGAGCTGGACCGTGCCCTTGCTTAAATCTGGGTGAAGCTTTGGTCAAGACTTCGCTGACTGTGATGACAGTCACAACGTTTGCATGCGTTTTCCTTAAGAGTTTTTTATCTTGACTTTATTGACGAGTTGACAGCGTTGTACCGATCGAGCAGTGCTCTGGAGCTCATCGGTGAGCATTCAGAAGCTGATCGCCTAACGCTGCCCACCGGAGCTTTTGTGTTCCGTCGTGGCGATCCAGTTCAGGCCATTCATATTGTTGAGCAGGGGCTGGTGGAACTCAGCTGTGGGCCACGGAATCGCATCCGCTACGGCTCCGGTGAGTTGTTCTTTTATGAGGATCTGGTGACCACTAACCAGTTCCACAGCCGCGATGCCAAAGCGATGACTCCTCTAGCGCTGATCCGGCTGAACCGCTCGGGATTTCTCACGCTGATCCATCGCCATCCCACTTTGGTGGTGGAGCTGATCGCTCAACAGCACACCCGATTACGGCAACAACGGGCTGATGCAAGGCACTTTTATTGATCGGCACCCAATAGCAAAATCAGGCTGCGTGTCACTTTGGCGGCCAGAACGGAGCTGACCCCACTGCTGTCGAGTTGCGGTGCCAGTTCCACCACGTCGCCAGCCACAAGCCGATGGCCACTCAGCACATCAACTACGGCCGCGAAATCCCCCCATAGGAAGCCCCCTGGCTCGGGGGTACCCGTTCCAGGCAGAACGGCTGGATCAAACCAGTCCAGATCCACGGTGAGATAAATCGGGCGGCCGGTCCAGGGAGCCATGGCATCCCTCAGGGCCTGGACGTCATCCATGCGTCGACCACTGCTGTGCAGCTCATGGAATTCGCTGCGGGTGCCGCTGCGAATCGCCAGCTGCAGCAGGTCGCCACTGGGCAGCACCTCCAGGCAGCGCCGCATGGCGCAGGCGTGGCTGTGGCGGGTACCGAGCCACTCCTCTCTGAGATCGGCATGGGCATCCAGCTGCACCAGCACCAGATCGGGATGTTGGTTGGCAACGGCGGCCACAGCGCCGGAGCTGATCGAATGCTCACCGCCCAGCATCAGAGGTTTCAGACCCAGATCGAGCACAGCCGTCGTGGCCTGCTGCACGGCGTTCACGACCGGTTCCGGTGCACCGAAGGGGATATCAACAGCACCGAGATCGGCATAGGCCAGATCCTCTAGATCCAGATCAAGCTGCGGGCAATAGGTTTCCAGGCCTTGGCTGACCTCACGGATCGCTGCAGGTCCGAAACGGGTGCCTGGCCGAAAGGAGGTGGTGCCGTCGTAGGGAACGCCGAACAGGCCGACGCGGCAGCCGGCTGGGTCGCGCCGGGATCCCATGAAGATGCCGCCTTCGCTGTCGAAAGGGGTCATGGCGCCAACTCCCGTGCGATGAAGGCGGGGACGGCATCCAGGGCGCCCTGTTGCCAGCGCGGGCTCCAGATCTCACAGCCCTCGGCCACTAGGGCTGCCCGTGCGGGCTGCACAGTTCGGTAACGGGGGCCATCCACTGCAGCAAAGGTCCAGCTCCACCAGCCACTGGGGTACATCGGCACCCAGCCGTAGAGGGGGTCGGCGTGGCCGAACACCTCACGCAACAGCCGCACCATGGCCACATGCACCTCCCGGAAGGCTTCCGGTGATTCGCTCTGGGTGGCGAAGACGCCGCCGGGTTTAAGGATGCGCCGGCAATGTTCGAAGAACGCTCGATTGAACAGGCCCTCAGCCGGGCCTGCCGGGTCCGAACCGTCCACCAGAACCACGTCGTAGCTCTGATCAGGAGCATTCGCGGCCCAGGCGATGCCATCCCCCACCGTGAGCTGACAGCGGGAATCACTCCAGACCGCGCCGCCGATGCCCGGTAGGTGCTCCTGGCTCAGCTCCACCACCCGTCCGTCGATCTCCACCAGGTCGAGGTGGATCACCTCGGGGTAGCGCAGACATTCCCGGGCGGTGCCGCCATCGCCGCCGCCGATGACCAGCACCCGTTCGATCGCCTCGGCGCTGCAGAGGGCTGGATGGACCAGAGCTTCGTGGTAGTGCCGCTCCTGCTGCTCGGCCGTCATCCAGCAGCCATCGAGCAGAAGGCCCTTGCCGTACCGCTCGCTGCGGATCACGCTGATGCGCTGAAACGGGCTGGTTTCCTCCACCAGCACATCACCGGCAAGGCCATAGCGGACCCCGCGGTGTTCTTCATCGATCCATCCGCCCATGGCGCTGGTGTCCGTGATCTCTCCAGTGAACTCGCTGGCGGGGTCAGGGTGCCAGCGTGACGGCATGGTGCTCGATCTCCACGTCACGGATCGCCTGGTGATTCCCTCAGGGGACTTGCAGTGGCGCTTCTCGCGGGCCTCGGGCCCGGGGGGGCAGGGGGTGAACACCACCGATTCACGGGTGGAGCTGGTGCTGGATCTGCAGACCTGTTCGGTGCTGGGCCCCTTTCGGCGGGCGCGTTTGCTGGAACAGCTGGCATACCGGTTGTCGGACGGTTGTTTGCGGGTGGTGGTGGCGGAGGAACGCTCGCAGTGGCAGAACCGTCAGAAGGCTCTGCATCGCATGGCCGACCTGCTGCGGCAGGGTCTGCAGCCCCCGCCACTATCGCGAAAGTCCACCCGTCCGGGACGCGGTGCAGTGAAGCGTCGTTTGGAGGCCAAGAAAAAGCGCGGTGATCTCAAGCGTCAGCGCAGCAACCGGCCAACACTTGAGGAGTAACGCGCCGCTGGCCATGCGGATCGAGCAACAGACCATCGGCCTCACCGTGGACGACAGCTTGATGCGGGTTCACCTGGCCCGTCCCGTTCAGGAGGGCCCTTGGCCGGGCCTGATTTTTTATTCGGATATCTACCAACTGGGTGATCCGATTCTGCGGTTAGCGAATCGCCTGGCGGGGTATGGCTTTGTGGTGGCGGCGCCGGAGATCTTCCATCGCGTGGAGCCGGTGGGGACAGTGATCGAGCCCGATGCGATCGGTCGTCTGCGGGGCAATGACGCGGCCCGGCGTACTGAAATCGCTTCCTACGACGCTGATACCAAGGCCATCTTGACCTGGCTGAGTGAGCAGACCGAGGTGGATGAGCAGCGCCTCGGTGCCATTGGCTTCTGCATCGGCGGTCATCTCTCCTTCCGTGCCGCTATGCGACCGGAGGTGCGTGCAACCGCCTGTCTTTATCCAACCGGGTTGCAGAACGGAAAACTCGGCCGCGGCATTGCGGATTCGCTGCAACGGGCCGGCGAGATCAAGGGGGCCTTGTTCACGCTGTTCGGCTCCGAAGACCCCCATGTGCCGGCTGAGGATCGTGACCGGGTTCTCGAGGCCCTGCAGGGGCTGAGGCACGAGACCGTGTTGTTTGAGGCCAATCACACCTTCATGCGTGATGACGGCTGGCGCTGGGATCCGGATCTTGCCGATCAAGCCTGGGCTGCTGTGATCACGTTTCTGAGGCGTGAGCTGTCGCCTGCTCAGCCCTGATCTGGGCTTTGGCTTGTTGCCAGAGCGTTTCCAGCTCCTGAATGCTGCGGCCTTGAAGATTGCCCTCCAGGGCGGCCTCCACTCGGGAGAAGCGATCGAGAAAGCGGTGGTTGGTGCCGGCCAGCCCCTCCTCGGGATCGAGGCGACACCAGCGCGCCACATTCACGAGGGTGAACAGCAGATCGCCCAGTTCCTCCTGGGCATGGCCCTGATCGCCGCTGGCGATGGCCTCCTTCAGTTCATCGAGTTCCTCCTGCACCTTTTCCCAAACGCCGGCCATGTCGTCCCACTCGAAGCCGGCCTTGGCGGCTTGCTTCGAGATGGCCATGGCACCGGCCAGAGCGGGCATGCCTCGCACCTTGCTGGTCAACCGATCGCTGAGGGGGCTGGTGGACTGAGCCAGGGCTTCGGCCTGTTCTTCAGCTTTGATCGCATCCCAGCTGCGGAGCTCTCCGCCAAAGACGTGGGGATGGCGACGAATCAGCTTGTCGCTGATGGCGCTGGCGATGGCATCCACATCAAAGCGGCCCTGCTCATGGCCGATCTGGGCATGGAGGACCACCTGCAGCAGCAGATCGCCCAGTTCCTCCTTGAGGTGGGCGTCGTCGCCATGGCGAATGGCATCGGCCACTTCATGGGCCTCTTCCAGCACGTAGGGCACCAGAGACGCATGGGTCTGCTTCAGATCCCAGGGGCAGCCCTGATCCGGATCCCGCAGACGGGCCACCACATCGATCAGCTTCTGCAGTGCATCAGGCCGGTCTGGAGCCATGGAGGGGTGGATCGACGCGCGCCCACCCTCTCACCGCCGCCGCCGTTGCCCTAGCCGCCGCGGTGACCATTCCACCGGCCAGGGATCTCCATCCAGGATCAGGTGCAGCCAGGCACTCGCCTCCAGTCCGATTCCGAGGGCGATGGCCTGCTGAGGCTGCTGCTTCAGCCAGCTGACCAGCTGCGGCAACCCGGCGTTTGTGGGCCAACCGATCAGTAGTGACAACACAACCCACCAGCCCAGCAGCAGCATCAATCGCAGGGCTGTGCCGATCAAGGGCCCGTGGGACCAGAGCGATCGGTGGGGAATCAGGCGTCGGTAGGGCCACCACAGCCCACGGAGTGGTCCCCAGCGCCGCAGGGCGTTGGAGTGGGTGTCGAGATCCGGAGAGAGCCAGAGTCCGCCGATGAGGCACCCCGCAGCTGCGATGAAGCCGGCGTCAGCTCCCCACAACACGGCAGCAGCCATTCCGATGGGTGCACCACCAATCAGTGTGGCGCGGTCATGGGCCCGGCCGGAGGCCATGGTGAACCGACGTGACGGCTGTGGTCAGGCTGCCGCGTTGAGGCAGAATTCGCTGCAATGGGCGATTAGCTCAGCGGTAGAGCACCTCCCTTACAAGGAGATTGTCGCTGGTTCGATCCCAGCATCGCCCACTCTCCAAAAACCCAGTTCACTTCTCGTTTCTGAGCGGTCGCAAGTCCGCTTTTTTACTGTCTGGCTACAGCTGGCCGCGGCTTGCTAGAGCTGTTTTGCTCTAAAAACTGCTCTAGAACGGCTTAGAGCAAGCCCCGCTTCCATGCCCGCCCAGCAATGGGAAAAGACGCTTCGGCGTCAGATCAAGGACAACCACGGCTTTGGTTGGAACCTCATTGCCCAAAGCGGCAAGACCAAGCTGACGCGTGTCCATGAAGACGGCACCAAGAGCGCCAAGGTGCTGCCTATTGAGTGGAAAGCCACCAACTCGGTGCAGATCTTGAACGCCGTCACCCGCGTGCGGCAGCTGATGGAAAGCCGCAATCTCAGCCTTGCTGAGGCTGTTCGTCTAGACACCGCAGAACTTGCAGTTCCCTCCAGTCACAGCGGCGTTGCTGAACAAGGTTGGTCTGCTGTTGTGCAGGAGTACCTGAAGGGCAAGCAAGGTCTTCGCAGCTCAACGCTGTCTGACCTCAGAACGCGTCTGAATCGCTTGCTGGTGTGCCTGGATCAAAAGCCCAAGCCGCGTGATTCCAGAGCCTTGCTGAAGCGTTACGCGCAGCTCTTTTTCTCCGACATGGAATCTGGCGGTGAAGGCCGTAGGCGCAACATTCAAAGCATCGTGGCCTTCTTGCGTTACGCCGTTGACCGGGCTGGTGCCCATCAGTGTTGGCTGCCGCAGGAGAAGTCATTCACAGCTGAACTGATCGGTGTTTCCGCCACCAGTACGCAGGCGCGTTTGACCCCACCAATTAAGTCGCCAGACCTTGCTGCCCTGTTGGACCAGATGGAGGCAGATGGCCGTCATGACCTGCGTTTAGCGACAGCCTTGATATCGCTGTTTGGGCTCAGGCCCGCAGAGCTGGCTCTGTTGAGCGTCAAAGAAGGTCGGCTTTATGCCGGTGCCGTCAAAAGGAACACGGCTTCACTGGCGCAGAAGCCAAAGCCGCCACGGCTGTGCCTGCCACTAGACATCGAAGGCCGTGAAGGTGAAGGCATGAAGGCACTGCAGCTTTATGCCTCTGGTCTGGTGAAACTGCCCCAGTCGGTTCTGAACGAAATTTCTAAGGTTGAGGAGAAGCAAAGCTTTAAGCAGGTTGGTCATGCCTACGGGCAGTTGCTTCGCCGATACGCACCCTGGCAAAACTTGGTGCGAAGTAATCCAGACACCACGATTTATTCGCTGCGGCATTCGTGGGCATGGCGCTGTCATGTTTGCTCAACTCATCCTTTGCACGTTCGACAAGCAAGTGCGCTTATGGGTCATACGCCCACTGTGCATATGGCGACATATGGTCAATGGGTTGATGAAGCCAGTCTGGAAGCGGCAGTTGAGCGATACACCGAAGGTTTGGTCACTGCTGATTACTGAGACTCAAAAGTGGTATGCCATAAGTTTTAACGAGGCTTGCCACATTGCTGTAGCTGGCTGTGGTTGACAACCGCAGATTGGTCTCGCCATTGTTTGACCGATCCTCTGACGGACAACGGCTGGTTGATCCCAGACCCCCGTCACAACTGCTCTCCCCGAGCATGGCCGATTCGCATTGAGCGTCTAACGGGATGGATATTCCACTCCTATGCACCAATGACTCGCAAGGTCACGCGCAAACAGAAAGCTCGGGGAAAGCAATCCATCGTCAATGGTCACAGTGTTGTGATCAGAGTGCCGCATGGAGAACTCAGCGCGACTGAAATTGAGGCCAACTTGCGACGCCTTGTGGCGGACAAGCACCCCTACATGCTTTGGAACTTCACGAAGTTTCCTCGCTATGTGCAGGTCATTGCTCAGTGCATGGGAATTCGCCAAGAACGTTTCCCATGTTGTTACGGACCCCAGATGCCGCACAGCATCTCCAAGTCAGTCAAAGCTACTTAAAAAGCCTCAGAGACACCCATGGCGGCTTCTTAGTCGGCGGGGAACACTATTTCTTGGGCGCCAGTTCTAACGCCGGCATCCGCTGGGACGTTGACCGCATCCAGAAGGAACTGCACAAGCGTGGCCGCATGCAACGGGCAGCAGAACACCTCATTAAGGAGTTGGTCTGATGACTCTGTACAGCATTGGTGACGTTGTTTTCCTGAACGTCACTTCAGGCATCTCACCGGATCCTGATTGGCAGCTCGGAGTTGTCACTAGGGCGACTAATTCTTACGGCTGGACAGCAGCCACAACTTTCCCTGATCAGGACGGCATCAAGGTTGATCGCGGCCCTGGTTGGGAACAAGACGAAATCAAAAAGGCATAAAAAATGACTGCCCAAAAATTGAGCAGCCATGAGGCCCGTGTTACCTCAAGGCTAGCTGACACCCTGCTATGTAGGCAGGTTGTTAGTGCATCCAAATCAACTGGTACGACTAGTAGGTCTAGATCTACTAAACCGCGCCTAGGTCACTTTTTAGAGCAGAAGCTGACCAGATCAGGGCGTAAGAACCCATGCGCTTGTGATCGGGTCAAAGACGGCGACTGCGCTTTCAACGACACCACGTTGTTCTGCCACAACAGCCCGCTGTCGGATCAATTCCGGTGGCGTGGTCAGACGTGGTTTCGTCATCGCACCAACTGCGGCCATACCGGCGCTTGCACGCTTTTCAAGCCATGGCCGCCAGCAAATCAACGCCGTAGCCAACGGTCAAAACCAAAACGGCACGTCAGTACTAGGTGGCGACGGCTATTGCCTCAGTTCATTGCTGAATGGCGTGAGGCAATGGCATGTCCTGAATTTGAACTGTGCAGTCCTGATGAGCTGCGCCACTACTTCAAAGCCATTTACAAGGCTGAATACAAGGGCGATGAGCTGTTGCCATTGTTGGTTGATGCGGCCAGGCACAACGCCAAATACCGGCGGTATGTCATCGCTGTGCAGCACAAGATCAAGACCTTGCGGTACCAACGCCGTGACGTGGATTGTTTCCGTAAAAACGACCTCGGCTGTCCTGAACTCAACGGGTGGCTGTCATGAGCGAATACGACTACCGGCCACTAAAGGACTTAATCCATGACTCAGAAAAAGGGGGTGTGCAGGACCTAGGAAAAAACTGGCGCGTTCATCAGTTCGCAGCCAGCGGCATTGTTGTGCTCCCAGCAGATCGGGGCACTGGCAAAACCACCTTGATGAACCTCTGCTGTGAGGCAGTTCAAGAAGGCAATTCCTTTCTGGGTGCCTTCAAAACACAGCAGGCCAAGGCACTGCTGATTCAAGGTGATGAGCCTGAGAAGTTAAGCGAACGCAAGTTCCGGCGACAGGAGCTGAAACGCAACTTCGATGTCATTTACCTGGAGGAGCCGTTTCCCTTTGAACAGCTCCTGCAGACCATTCAGTCACAGGAGTACGGATTCATTGGCTGCGACAGCTTGACCACAGTTCTGTGCTGTGAGGGCCAGCGCACTGTTGACAGTGAAATTGTTGATGTCCTGTACCGACTCAACAAATCCCTGGTCAACAACGGCGTGTCGATGTTGATGACTGCTCACTGCAACAAACGACGGCCAGACGGCAATGGCATCAGGCGTAAGTGTACAGAAATTGAGTGGGACGACATCTCTGGCGTTGGAACCATCAGTGCTGCAGTTCAAGACGGCTGGGGTTTGACAAGCCTCAACGACGGCAAGTTCTCACTGCATGCCCTTGGCAAGAGGAATATCGAGCCAGGCACCACATGGGTTCTTGAGCGCGATAGCGAGACTTACAGCTGGTGGCTTGCAGAGCAGCAGGACCAACAGAAGCCAGTTGAGTCAGAAAGGCTGGCCAAAAGGGTTCTGCAGCACGTTGAGCAACACGGCTATCAGTCCATCACCGAGATGGTGACGGCTCTTGGTGGCAATGCAAAACACGCACGGTTGGTCTGCTTTGACCTGTTTGAACAAGGCCAGCTACAGCGTCACCAACGCATAACCGGCAAGCGTGGCCGTCCTGAATACCTCTACGGCGTTGGGGATTTTTCCCATGTCACGCACACCCCCTCTAACCACAGTTCCGTACATCGGTGGTGAAGACGATCCTCATTGGCCTAAGCGAGAGGTCGTCTGATGGCCTATTCCCTTAAGAGCACCTACTCCATCAGCAGGTGGTCAATCCCCTAAAATGCCTGTTGTCACTGATGTCATGGTGGGCTCTTGTGCTGTTTAGAGCAGTTTCTAGAGCAGGCCCTCTTTATTGCCCTTGATCCGATTCCGGCACATGCTCCAAGCCGTGCTCCACCACCTGCCGGGTGAAAAATCACCGTCAGGGTCGCCAGTGAGATCGCGATGGAACTGGCACAGTGGCGGCGTAGCTATGCCTGTGGGATGAAACGACTTCTCCTGCTCCTGCCGCTGCTGCTCAGCGCCTGCACGCCTCCTGTTGATTACCTGAGATGCGATGCCATGTTCCGCGCGAAGGTTCGTGTACAGGAGCGCCTCAGAGATGCCGTCTCTGATCCTGTTGCTTCAGCGGATCTGTTGAAGGTGAACGAAGATTTGAAGACAGAGGGCTGCTTTTAAGGCTCTACCCACTCCCGCCTCAGCGCAGGGTGTTGCCGTGGCGGTTGCCGTATCCCCGATGCCGGTTGCTGTGAATACTGTCCAGCTCGCGTGACAGCACCGCTTGGTAAATCAGGTTCATGCCAGCAACAGCAGCACCGTATGCACCTGCTTTCTCGGCTTTCTGAACGATGGTCTGAGTTCTATGGCAGAACCATGCCAACAGCTCTTTGACTTCCGTCGAACTCAGTTCACCTACCAGTCTGTTTCTCGCCCAAGTCAAGTCCCGTTGAGCTGTTCTCTCAGATACCCCGTACTTTCCCGACACAAGCGCCGCAACCGTTCTGAAGCTGTTGCCGTCAGCAAGCAACTCCAGCGCATGTTCCCTACGGGCTAAACGTTCTTTCGCGGTAGTCCTTGCCATAGCTCAATAAAAGTAATCAACGAAGTCCTTCACAGGCTTCACCATCATTATCGCGATCTAGATAGACGTGACCCTCTTGAAGAAGTAATTGCGCTTTATCCCACGAAGAGATTTCGCTACAACGAAGTCTTGCATTGGATCCCCTCCTATAAATCCAGGGCCTCGTAATACCTTGCTTACCTTCTGACCAGATACCTTGTTTGAAATCTCTCGCTTGACTTTCCAGGAGAAGAAGATTTGGCCCATCACAATCTGAAAGATATCTTGTGTATACAAAATCAAGATTCACTCAAAAAGTTTTGAGTAGTACTCCAAGCATCAAAGCTCAAAAGTTAAAAGGAGTGTACAATTGTATCCCCACCTGGTTCTGGAATGAAAGCAAAAGGTTTTCTTCATCGATACTTCGTCAACAATTCCGAGAAGCGTTTGCATAAGTGGCTTCATTATTTTGATATTTATGAGAAACATCTCGATAGATTTATCAATGAGTCTCCAACCGTTTTAGAGATCGGTGTTCATGGTGGCGGCTCACTCGACATGTGGAAAGCATATTTTGGTCCTGGTGCAAAAATAATTGGTATCGACATCAATCCCGAATGTAAAAAGCATGAGTCCGACGGCGTAGAAATATTTATAGGCAGTCAGGACGACAACAAATTGCTAGACTCAGTCAAGGAAAAATATCCACAAATTGATATAGTTATCGACGATGGTAGTCACATTATGTGCCATATGGAAAAAACATTTAATGAGCTGTACCATTTTTTAGATAGCAATGGGGTGTACATTGTAGAAGACACTCATACTTGTTACTGGGAAGAGTACCAGGGAGGGCTGGGAAAGAACTCTTCCTTCATTGAAGTCGCAAAGAGATTAGTTGATCACTTGAATGCTGTCCACACAAGGGAGCAGATTCCAATTAGCAGCTTTACTAAAGAAACATTTTCGATATGCTTTTACGACAGCATTGTGGTTTTCGAGAAATCACCTCAGGCAAACCGAAAAGCGCCAAAGACTGGAAGAATGATTGGCCAACATCTTGATGATAACGCCTATGATTAACCACATCTACATCTTTAAATATAAAGTGAGCCTACCAATTCACAAACTCACTTAGTCCTTGCTGTGGTGTATAGCGGCGATTTATTGGGTCAGCTGCTTTTGAAGATGGGTTGTTCGCCAAATTTAACTATAGCTTGACCTTGATAATCTCCACTCAGCAACCACTATAGGAATTAAGGTAACTGCCATAAATCTTTTCTACTAACTTGCCACCACTTGAATTAATTGTAGACAAGGGTTGGCAAGTTAAAAGCATACGCATTATTTATTCCTGAGCATACGACCAGAGTTAATTCAGAAGATGCTACTCAGTAAAAATTCAAATACATTCTTACTACGAAAGCACTTGCGCCTGCTATCAGCGCCTCAAGATCGGTGCCAGAAGAAAGAATTACCCCCTCAGAGGTATCTGAGGCTTTTATATTTGTCCCATACTTGTCCTCGTCTATATAAATAAAATCATTCTCACGTGGACTGAAATCTTTAACTATATCTCCTTCGCCAATATCAAATATATCTGAACCTTTACCGCCAATAAGTGTGTCATTTCCAGCTCCTCCTTTTACATAGTCATCTCCAATTCCCCCAGTTAATTTATCGCTACCGGAACCACCGAAAAGCGTATCGCGGCCTTCATTGCCTTTGATAATATCATCATTTTGTCCACCATTTAGATAATCACTGCCAAATCCCCCTTTAAGAGTGTCTTTGCCTTTGCCACCCCAAATTGAAACGATTTCCTTGTTACCTGGCGTAACCTTGAGAATATCATTTCCTCCACCTCCCAATATATTGCCAGTGCCAATAACGCGATCCTTGCCGTCGCCGCCTGATACTAAAGAGATGCCACTTGCGTATGTATTGATAATGATTTTATCTTTTCCTTGACCTCCTAAAATCGTACAATTTCCAAACTCTCCATTTAATACTATAGTATCATTTCCGGACCCGGAATTCAGATGAAGCTCTGAACTCTCCGAAATTGATCGTATGGCTACGTTGTCATTTCCTCCAGCAAGATTATAAACATATTTAAGGCTGGAAATCTCTTCGAAAAGGTCGTCACCGTATTCTTCACCAAGTATTACTAAATCTACGTCTTCAAAGTGACTTAAAGATTCAATTTTTGGTGGCGGAATCAAGACAGCAGTCATGAGCAGTCATAGCTGATATACTCTTGTTAGCGTGGCGCGATTACCTCTTACGCGCAAGAGGTCTCTTAGCGAATTGTCAGCATTACCTATCTAGAGCAGAAGCTGGCAGTGTGAATTGAAACTTAGATATAGCTGGATCATGCCAGCCTAATTAGAAATTCGACAAAGTACTTGTAGTGTATTTAACACGAGCTGATTACTTTTAGGGTGGATTACGCCTTGCATGTAGCAGCAGGCGATGCAGGTGTTTTGAGCCATGGGTCAGACGTGACTGCCTGAAACGTTTCCCGCTGTTGAGCCAAAACAGACCTGACGGTTTACATACCGCTAAAGATTTCCCTGCATGCCATTTGGGTAGTTGGTTATGTGCAGGCGCCGCTGCTGGCTCAGATAGGTCCTGAATGCCCCCATACAGCCACCGCTTGAACCAGTCAGGGCCGTTAGCGCGTAAGGAGTCACCAGCGGCCTTTCACAGCAGCCCTGCACCAGTGAAGGCTTCGATCACTTCTGCTTCCGCAGCAGGATCGAGGTTCATGTCAGCGATGGTGTCTTGAATGATGCGCCTGGTGATGGCGAACCATTCCTTGCGTGACACTGAACGAGGCCAGACGTCTACTTCAAGGACTGGTGTTGATGACACGTGATCAAGGATGTTGGTCATGGGTAGCGGTTGTATCGGCGGTAGCTGCTGATTGGAATACGTTGCTGTCACTTGGTTTTCGGGCATGGAAGCAGTGTTTGTCTTGGCAGTAGGGGCATCTATGGCGATTGCGTTGGTTAGGGGCCTGAGAGAGTCATGACGCCATCTCCCTTGCGTCAAGCTCACGCTGCAGGCGATCACGAAGATCAACGGCCTCATCACGGCTGTCGAGGATGCCGCCAGCAGCTTTTTCAAGATCACCGTTCAGCTCAGCGATCTTGAAGTTGAGGTAGCTGAGGTGTTCCTGCACCTGCTGCTCGTAGCGATGCAGGTGTGACGGCAGCCATGTTTGCCAGGTCCAGTCGATGAACGACTGCGGCATACCACTGAAGGTTGGGTCGACCTCTAGAGCTGCTTCACGCTCAGCAAGCAGACGATCCATGACACGTCTGGTGTCAGCCGGACTGATGTGTAGCCAGCCCAGCGCGGGATGAGGACGAGCAAGCATCAGACGCTCCGGTAACCGCGCTCCCACGGAGAGAGTTGAGAACGCTGCTGAACCTGCTGCTGACGCTGCTGGTTCTGCTGGCGGAGAGCTTCAGTACGCATCTGCAGGGCCTGCGCTGCCATAGCTATGGCTTCCTTCTCCTCGTCGATACGGTGGCGGATTGCAGGATCGATACCGCAAAAGTGAGCTAGCTCTGCGGAATCTTGTGCAATAAGGCTGGTAAGTGTGAGGTTTGACCTGATTTTTGCCATGTCGACCGGTTGACCATAACGACGTGCTGGCAGGAGATTCTTGGTGCCATCGATCTTGGCGATTCTGGCTTCAAGCTGACGAGCTTGAGTTCCGACTTGCGATGCAGGTTGGTACGAGGCAGTAATGGCCTCGTCGATTGATTGAAATTCAGCTGACATGGGTTGCTATGCGGCAGCTTTGGGGATTTGCTAGTGGGTCGTAGGACGGCACATGTGGCACGTCGTCGTCAATTTCAAAGACTGCACGCTGACGTTCAATACTGGCTTCAAGACGAAGACGATTGATGATCAGGTCAGCCTGAATAGGAAGCTGACGTTTAGGCACTGAAAAGCGGTATTTATCGGTGTACATAGCTTAGCTCTTTTGAGTAAACTGAAAACAGCCAGTTTTACGGTGGACTGGTGGCTCAGCGAAGCAGATAGGGTCACTACGGTGACCTTATTTGATATTTTGCGGAATTACGAAATAAGCATAAAAAGGGCGAACTCCCAGTGCTGGACTGGCGAAACCGTCTAAACCGCCGTCAAAGCAGCTTTGCTCTAAAAATTGCTCTAAATAATTCGTAAGTTTGCTCTAGCTCAGCTATACCAATGGGTCTGAAGAAAAGCGCACCTCCCTTACAAGGAGATTGTCGCTGGTTCGATCCCAGCATCGCCCACTCGTTTGCAGTCGTTCGCTAGAGGTGGAGAAGACGCCTGTCGGCCATGTCGCTTCATGTCGCGAACAAAATGGATGAAGTGGAAGCGGCGGTTTGGTGGGACTTGTCTCGCATTGTTCGTCACTTCGAGCGTGAGGGGATGAAGCGCAATGAGGCGAAGCAAGCCGTATTGAATGCCGCTCTTCGCTTGATCAATGACGAGAGCTAGACGATTGGTGATCCATCGTCAATGCGTTCAATCGTTGATGGACGCAGGGGAGTGGAGTGCCCAGTTGTTGTTCTTCGATGAAACTTGGTTGGTCATTTTTTGTGGGCAAGCATTTGTTCGGAATCGAATGCTGTTCTGATGTGGAAGCCCTGGACGTTCTGCTTCGCTCTGCTGATGGGTGTATCGGCGGCTGCCTTTGACGGAGGAGGTTTGGATCAAGGTGGTGCTGATCCGATGGATCGACAACAACAAACTGATATGCAGCCTGATTACATCAGCTACCACGCTTTATGCATGGAACGAGAGATGAGAATGTGGGGTGAAGCCGCAGAATTGATGGCTGATCTTGCGACAGCTCAATGCCATTGCGAGTACATAGAGCTTGAACAAGCTGGTGCGTTCAGCGATGCCGTCAGAGAGTCTGTGGCGGCGGGTTGTGCTCGACGAGGCTCCCGTGACAAGAAAGAGGCCTTCATTCAGTGGGCCCTGCCCCGTCATCAGCAACGGATGAATGCCGATTGATTGCTGGTCAGATCCACCTCAATCTCGGCGGAGCCAGGGGTCAGCATTGCCGAACCACTCGCCGAGGTCATCACCGCGGCGATGCGTGTCACCTGGATCGCAACTACCGAGGTCCATGTCGATCAGCAGTTTGTCGAGCCCCGTCACAGCGCCTTGTTGCTGTTTGCGTTGAGCCCGGTTCAACCAGGAGAGGACGCTTCGGTCGCGCTCTGCAAATTTCTGCAGGTAAACCCGTTCGGTTAGGGATACTAATTCGCCTTGTGCGATGCGATCGCAGATGTTCTGAAGTCGGAGACGGGTCGTCGTTGTGATCATCAGACGATTGGCTTTGCCTGGTGATAGGCATCGCGACCAAGGTCATTGGTAACCATTCACACCGGAGAGGTGGTTGTCAGGAGTTCAACGCCTTTGGATTTGACGTCAACCCTTGATGAGTTTGAAAACCACCCACACTGCAGCTAAGCCCAGCAACCAGTAGAGCCAGGTTAGTTTCAGCATTAGTGCAGCAACGACACCCACAGCAAAGAGAATCAGGAAGCGACCAAGCGTCATCTAAACAGCTCAAATGACGCCATCAAAGCGGAGACAACGCCTGATGGGAACTACTGATTGCTCTGGACATCCTTTATGGTCTGAAACTGGGAAGCGTAGGGGTAATCAAATCCCCGCTCCCGCTCGCGCAGGAATTCTTCAGCCTCCCAGAGACCACGCACTTCACGACAGTTCCGGTCACGATCGCAAACCCAGAAGCCGCCATCGCGAATGGAATCGATGGTGGATCCCATTGGGGTTTCCACCACGCGACCTCCGAGTTTGATCATGGGACTGGTGTGTTCAGGATGCTCTTAACGTCTCAGCGCGCACGACGTCGGGCTGTGAAGTTGATAACCGTTGAACACAGCGAAATAAACGACCGGGCTCTGAATCAGAGCCAGTTGGCGCTGATGGCTCGATAGGAGAGGTCGTACAGCGGTGCCGGTGCAATTCGGGCGGTGTTGACCTCAAGGTCGAAGCACCCTTCGGCTTTGGCCAACTGGCGACGAGCGCCTTCAAGACGCTGCTGGCGCTGGGTGCGCTTTTGAATCAGTGAGAGGGGGGACATGGAGGTCTCCACAGCGTCCTGGCCCCCGTTGCATGGCCCGGAACGAACTGCATCCGGAAGATCCGGGTCAACGCTATGAAAGTTTAGCCTCTTTTTGTCGCCGACGCGACAGAAGTCGCGCTGCCCGTCGCATCGGTCGAATTTCTGAGGCTCAGAAGCAGAAAGGAAGGAACTGCGTGCGGCAGGCGGCGTAGCCATCCACCAGGGGGCCAAGGCCGATCTGGTGGGCAATACCAGCGCCGGTGAGCCCTTCGGTGATGATCCCAATCACGATACCGAGCATGGCGGCGCGGCCATTGAAACGCTCAGCTTGCTTGAGCTGTTCCAGATGGATTTCACGGGCTGCGGTGGTCTGGAACCAGTTGTCGTTTGAGTTGGCCATCGGAATCTCGATCGATCTGTAAAGAACTGTAACGCGACTCCGCTGATTGCCCCTTTTGAGTTGGTAGGGATTTGATTTCCTCACGGTTTCAGCACCAAGCGCTCTCCTGGCGTGGGGTCCAGCCATCGGGTGCTCGTCGGCAGGTCGCGGCCGGTTTGCTCCACAGAACCGTTCATCTGCAGGATTCCACTCAAAGCCCCGCTGAAACGCACATCGCCACCGGAGGTGCTGGCGAGCATGGTGGTGGGTTGGAAGCGCTGCACCAATTCCGGCGCCACGCTGCAGCCCTTCACAAAGGCCCCCAGGGCTGGAAGACCCAGATCCACCATCGGCGTGATCACGGCATCCAGAGGTTGTTCAGGCAGGTTTGGGTCCAGGAAGCCATGGGGTTCCAGGTAGAGCTGTCCGGCCTCGTGCTCCAGCAGATAGCCGTTTTCGACCATCGGCACTGGGGCGCCGGCTGTGGCACGCACCGTGAGCCCCTGATGGTTGGTTGTCTCACCAGGCTTGAGGGTGGTGATGGTGTGAAATCCCAGTGATCGCACCACCCGTGCTGCGGAGGCCGAGCCGATGACGGGCAGATCGCGCGGCAGGAGATCAAGACTTTCGAGGTGGCTGTGATCCGCCAAGCCCTGGGTCAGCAGCAGCAGGTCGAGTGTCCCGGGTGCGGGACGCTCATGGGGCAGAACCCCTTTCAGAAGCCAGGACCCCGGCGGAAAACTCAGGCTTCCCCTGAGCCAGGGGTCCACAAGCACACGCAGGTTGTTGAATTCCAGTAGCCAGCCATTGGCTCCGTAGTAGGTCGCGGCCAGGGTCATGGTTTGGAGCTTCGCTGCGGACGACAGCTGCTGCAGAAACCAAAGAATTCAAGCGTGTGAAACAACAATTCGAAGTCCCCTCGACTGTCAGCAGGCACGTCGATGCCATGAATGGGGCAATGGTCCAGCACCTGCGTCGTTCCACAGTCCACACAGGTGAGGTGATGGCGATCCCGGTCAACGGGGGCGTAGAGCGCTTCGCCGGTGGGCAGATGGCGACAACGCACCAGGCCCCGTTGCTGCAGTTGCCGCAGATTGCGATAAACGGTCGCCAGTCCCATGGATGCCTCGTCATCGAGGCTGCGATGCAGCTGTTGACCACTCATTTCATCCCCACAGGCGTTGAGAGCCGTCAGCAATGCCTGTTGACGGGCGTTCAAAGCAGGGGAGGAACCAGTCATGGCATCAGAAGGCCACCAGCCAATTCTTCGCTGAGTTGCCAGAGCCGTTGACGCTGCTCACGGTCGAGGGCGGCCGGAGCGATGCGGCAGCGGGTTGGGTGGCCGCGCATTCCCCCCAGTTGGTCTGGG
The DNA here is from genome assembly GCF_000195975.1 of Parasynechococcus marenigrum WH 8102. Taxonomy (GTDB): domain Bacteria; phylum Cyanobacteriota; class Cyanobacteriia; order PCC-6307; family Cyanobiaceae; genus Parasynechococcus; species Parasynechococcus marisnigri. Next base: position 2,309,920 of record NC_005070.1, on the reverse strand, counting down.
CCGTAGTGCTCTCCCCCCTGCGCTGTCGCTGCTGTGGCGGCATGCAGCTGAGGTAAGGCGCCCATGGCAGCGCTTTGGAACAAGGGATCCATCAAGCGGTAGGCCACAGCCTCCAGACGGTTGCCACCACTGGCGATCGCTGTTGGCTGCAGATCCGTACGGGCCAGGCCGGGGTGGGCTGCCAGAGAGCGGATGCCGCCGCCTTGCTCCTGCTGCCGTGCCTCCAGTTCCAGGGCGAACATCACATTGGCCAGCTTGCTCTGGCTGTAGGCGCCGTAACGGTCGTAGCCCTGTGCCCAGCTTGGGTCGTCCCAGCGAATGCGGCCGAAGTACTGGGCGCCGGAGGTCACCGTCACCACGCGGGCATCGTTGCGGCCCTGCATCAGCGGCAGCAGTTGCAGGGTGAGGGCCATATGGCCCAGGTGGTTCACGCCCAGTTGCAGTTCATGGCCCTGAACGGTCAGCTGACGCGGTGGGGCCATCACCCCGGCGTTGTTGAACAGCAGATCCAGATGGCCATAGCGATCACTCACCTCGGCTGCGGCACGACGCACGCTGTTGAGGTCCGCCAGGTCAAGATCCAGCAGATCCAGGCCGGTGAGCCCCGCTTCCAGCAGCTGCGTCCGTGCCGTTTCAGCTTTGCGCCGGCAGCGGCAAGCCATGATCACCGTCGCCCCGCGAGCGCTCATGGCGCGGGCGGTGGCCAGGCCCAGACCGCTATTCGCTCCTGTGACAAGCGCAACTCTCTCCTCCTGGGAGGGGATGTCGTCAACGGTCCAGACCATGGCTGGGTTCAGTCTTCGGGGAAGAGCAGCTCAGCCAGCTCATCGGCATCCACGTCGTAGACGCGGGCCAGGCTGGTCTCGATCGCACTGGTGACTTCACCGGGGAGGAAGCGCATGGAATTCAGTGCGTCTTCGGTGATGTCGTCCGTGAGCAATTTGTCGTCACCGTCGAGCTTCTCGTCGTTGATCACCGCCATCACCCAGCTCTGGTAGGCGTAGACCAGATCGGAGAATTCAAGTTCGGGATCGTTGAGATCCAGGGCCATGGGGGAAGCAGCCGGTTCATCCAGTCTGACCTCTCGCAGGAGAGGATGAATGGCATGGATTCCGCTGATGCCACTGGCCTGCAGGCCACCCTGTTCGATTTCGCCATCGGCGAGCTGGTGCGGCAGCACCGCGAGAGCTTCCAGCCGCTGTGGACCGTGGACAGCTGGGTGAAGCTGCTGATCTGGTTGTCGCTCAACTGTGGGTGCTCTGGAGATGAGGCCGGGATGGCCCGTTTTGTTGAAGCCCTAGGCCCCACGGTGACCACGCGCATGCGGCGGGTGTTCTTTGAGCGGGAGCTGGAGGACCTCGATCTGCAGGTGATGGCGGATCCGGCAGAACAGCAGGTGCTGGTGCTGCCGATGGGACCTGGTGCCCCCCTGGATCTCGATCGGGCCGCGGCGGTGATTGAGCAGGTGCAATTGCAGGACCATGTGTTGGCTGACCGGGCGCGCTGGCAGCAGCTCGATGCGGTGGTGGCCATCCCCCGCCTGGCGACAGCGGCATGAATCTGATCGGGCGCTACAGCAATTCCGGCTACCTGTCGGTTGCCGATGCGGTGCAGGAGTTCTTCGAACGCCGGGTGGATTTGCAGCGGCCTGGCGTGGCCTTCGGGCCGGAGGGTGAGGGGGAACCGGCGAAACAGAGCACCGACATCAGCCTGGTGGCGATTGATCGCTCGGAACCGGAATCCTTCGCCCTGTCGCAACTGATCCTTCGTGGGGTGACGGCCGGGTTGGAGCGTTATCTGCAGGAGCGGCCCCTGTTTCGCGATTGCTGTCCTGAGCAGAGCCTGTTCGTGAATCCGATCTTCAACCTTCAGCACTACGCTCCCGGGGAGGGCTTCAAGCGCTGGCACTGCGACTGGACCATCAGCGATGAGGCCACTGAACCCGTCCACCGGGTGCTGGCCTGGATTCTTTATTGCAACGACGTGGATAAAGCTGGGACCGAGTTCCACTGGCAGGACCACCATGAACCGGCGGAACGGGGCAAGTTGGTGATCTTTCCGGCTGGTCCATCCCACATTCATCGCGGACGGGTCAACCAGAGCGCCAGCAAGTTGATCGCCACCGGATGGATCAACGCTGGACGCCAGGAGGACTACCTACGGCGTCTCGCTCGTTGAATCAATGTCTGCGTCGGGTGGCATGTCAGCACCTTTTGCGAGCATGACCCACGCATCGCACCGCTTCCGTGCCCGAACTGGCCAAGACCTACGACCCGGTTGGCACGGAAGCCCGCTGGCAGCAGGCCTGGGAGGACCAGGGAGCGTTCCACCCCGACCCAAAGGCCCCCGGTGAACCGTTCTCGGTGGTGATTCCGCCGCCAAACGTGACCGGCAGCCTGCACATGGGCCATGCCTTCAACACGGCCCTGATCGACACGATCGTCCGCTACCAGCGCCTGGCGGGAAAGAACGTGCTCTGCCTGCCCGGCACCGATCACGCCTCGATCGCGGTGCAGACGATCCTCGAGAAGCAGCTCAAGCAAGAGGGCAAGACCCGCCACCACCTCGGCCGCGATGGTTTCCTGGAGCGGGCCTGGCAGTGGAAGGCTGAAAGCGGTGGCCGCATCGTGGGCCAGCTGCGGCGGCTGGGTTATTCCGTGGATTGGCAGCGCCAGCGCTTCACCCTTGATGAAGGCCTCAGTGAAGCGGTGAAGGAGGCCTTCGTGCGCCTGCACGAGCAGGGGCTGATCTACCGCGGTGAATACCTGGTGAATTGGTGCCCCGCCTCCGGTTCGGCGGTGAGCGATCTGGAGGTGGAGATGAAGGAGGTGGACGGCCACCTCTGGCATTTCCGCTACCCGCTCAGCAGCGGCGATGGCCATCTGGAGGTGGCCACCACTCGGCCCGAAACGATGCTTGGTGACACGGCGGTGGCGGTGAATCCCACCGACGAGCGCTATGCCCATCTGGTGGGCCAGACCCTCACGCTGCCGTTTGTGGGGCGGGAGATTCCGATCGTGGCCGACGACCACGTGGAGAAAGACTTCGGCACCGGCTGCGTCAAGGTGACGCCAGCCCACGACCCCAACGATTTCGCCATCGGCCAGCGCCACGGTCTGCCTCAGATAACGGTGATGCGCAAGAACGGCACGATGAACAAGGAGGCCGGCCAGTTCGAGGGGCTGGATCGTTTCGAGGCCCGCAAGGCCGTGGTGGCTGGTCTCGACGAGCTGGGTCTGCTGGTGAAGGTGGAGGACTACCGCCACAGCGTTCCCTATTCCGACCGCGGCAAGGTGCCGGTGGAGCCGCTGCTTTCCACCCAGTGGTTTGTTAGAACCGAGCCCTTGGCGGCCCGTTGCCGTGAGGCCCTCGAGAAGCAAGATCCCCGCTTCATCCCCGAGCGCTGGGAGAAGGTCTACCGCGACTGGCTCACCGACATCCGCGACTGGTGCATCAGCCGCCAGCTCTGGTGGGGCCATCGCATCCCCGCCTGGTTCGTGATCAGCGAGACCGGCGGCAAGTACACCGACACCACGCCCTACGTGGTGGCCCGCAACGAAGTTGAAGCCCTGGAGAAGGCCAAGGCGAAGTACGGCGCCGCGGCGGTGATCGAGCAGGACGAAGACGTGCTCGACACCTGGTTCTCCAGCGGCCTCTGGCCCTTCTCCACCCTGGGTTGGCCTGATGCCGAGAGCGCTGACCTGCAGCGTTGGTACCCCACCAGCACCCTGGTGACGGGCTTCGACATCATCTTTTTCTGGGTGGCCCGGATGACGATGATGGCCGGCGCCTTCACCGGTGAGATGCCCTTCCAGGACGTGTACATCCATGGCCTGGTGCGGGACGAGCAGAACCGCAAGATGAGTAAGAGCGCCGGCAACGGCATCGATCCGCTGCTGCTGATCGACCGCTACGGCACCGATGCCCTGCGCTTCGCCCTGGTGCGCGAAGTGGCCGGTGCGGGTCAGGACATCCGCCTCGATTACGACCGCAAGACCGACACCTCCGCCACGGTGGAGGCCTCGCGCAACTTCGCCAACAAGCTCTGGAATGCCACCCGTTTCGCGTTGATGAACCTGGGCGACGAAACGCCGGCCCAACTCGGTGACCCCGACCCCGCAGCCCTGCAGCTGGCGGACCGTTGGATTCTTTCGCGCCTGGCCCGAGTGAACCGGGAGACGGCCGAGCGCTACAGCAATTACGGCCTGGGTGAAGCTGCCAAGGGGCTTTACGAGTTCGCCTGGAACGATGTCTGCGACTGGTATCTGGAGCTGAGCAAGCGCCGGCTTAACCCCGGTGAGAACCCTTCAGCCGAGGCCCTGGCTGATCAGCGGGTGGCCAAGCAGGTGCTGGCCAAGGTGATCAGTCAGATGCACCAGATGCTGCATCCGCTGATGCCCCACCTCACCGAGGAGCTCTGGCACAGCGTCACGGGCAAATCGGAGACCACCTTCCTGGCCCTGCAGCCCTGGCCGGCCCTGCAGGAGAGCGCCCTCGATGACGCGTTGGAAGCCTCCTTCGCAGACCTGATCGGTGCCATCCGTGTGGTGCGCAACCTTCGGGCGGTGGCCGGTCTCAAGCCCTCCCAATCGGTGCCGGTGCGCTTTGTCACCGGACGCGGCGAGCTGGCGGCGGTGCTCAACCAGGGCACGGCCGACATCACGGCGTTGACGCGGGCGGAGTCGGTGGCGGTGATGGCGCCGGCGGAAGCGGATGCGGCTCCAGTGGCCAAGGCCCTGGCGGGGGTGAGCGGTGAGCTGCAGGTGCTGCTGCCGATCGAAGGCCTGGTGGATCTCGATGCGCTCAAAGGGCGCCTGGAAAAAGATATCGCCAAGGCGGAGAAGGAGATCAAGGGCTTGGCGGGCCGGCTGGGCAATCCCAACTTCGCCGATAAGGCTCCGCCGGAGGTGGTGGCGGAATGCCAGGCCAACCTCGATGAGAAACAGGCCCAGGCCGATCTGGCGCGCAAGCGCCTGGCGGATCTGAGCTGAGTCGGTGATTCAGGTTGAGGGGCTGAGCAAGATCTACCGGGTTGCCGAGAAGCAGCCTGGGCTGGCCGGCACCCTGCGCCATTTCATCCGCCGCCGGACGCGGGATGTGATGGCGGTGCAGGACGTGTCCTTCCGGATCGAGCCCGGCGAGATGGTGGGTTTTCTTGGCGCTAACGGCGCTGGCAAAACCACCACCTTGAAGATGCTCTGCGGCTTGATCCACCCCAGCGCTGGGGAGGTGCAGGTGGCGGGCTTCAGTCCGCAGCGGCGCCAGGCGGAGTTCCTGCGCCGGATCACCCTGGTGATGGGCCAGAAGCAGCAGCTGCTCTGGGACCTGCCTCCGATGGATTCGTTGCGGGTGAATGCGGCGGTGTACGGCATCCCCGATGGCGTGGCCCGCCGACGGATCTGCGAGCTGGCTGATCTGCTCGAGCTGGGGGAGGAGCTCGCTCGGCCAGTGCGCAAGCTCTCCCTCGGTCAGCGGATGAAGGCCGAACTCTTGGCGGCGCTGCTGCACGAGCCGCAGGTGCTGTTCCTCGATGAGCCCACGCTGGGGCTGGATGTGAATGCCCAGGCCAGGGTGCGCACATTCCTGGCGGACTACAACCGCCGCACGGGGGCGACGTTGTTGCTCACCAGCCATTACATGGCTGACATCACCGCCCTCTGTCCCCGGGTGCTGCTGATCCACCAGGGGCGACTGTTCCACGACGGCCCTCTGGAAGCTTTGGCCGATCAATTGGCCCCGGAGCGGGAGGTGCGGCTGGAGCTGGAGGCGCCGATTGAGCCTGGAGCTCTGGCAGGGCTGGGGCGGTTGGAGCAGATCGAGGGTTGTGAGGTACGGCTGCTGGTGCCGCGCGACCAGCTCACAGCGGTGGTGGCGCAGCTGCTCGAACGCTTCCCCGTGCGCGACCTGGATGTGACCGATCCACCGATTGAAGAACTCATTGGTGGGTTGTTCCGCAAGGGGCGCGTCTGATGCGGATCTTCGGGCTGAACAGGCGGATCATCCGCGTGCTGTTGGGCTGCCAATACGCCCACATGCTCGAGTACCGCGCTGAGATCGCCCTGTGGGCCCTCTCCGGGGTGCTCCCGTTCATCATGCTCAGCGTCTGGAGCGGCAGTGATGCGCGCTCAGGGCTGGGGCTGGATGGTGTGGCCCTGGATCGCTATTTCCTCAGTGCCTTTCTGGTGCGTCAGTTCTCGGTGGTATGGGTGGTCTACGCCTTCGAAGAAGACGCCCTGCAGGGCCGGCTTTCGCCCTACCTGTTGCAACCGCTGCACCCGCTCTGGCGTTATGTGGCGGCCCACCTGGGGGAACAGCTCACCCGCTTGCCCTTCGCGGCTCTGATCGCTGCCGTGTTCTTTGCAGTGCAGCCGCAAGCCTTCTGGCTGCCGTCGTTGGGGGGCTTTCTGCTGGCCTGGTTGGCCACCTGGATGGCCTTTGCCATCGCCTTTCTGTTCCAGAGCCTGATTGCGGCCTTCTGCTTCTGGAGTGAGAAAGCCAGTGCCCTGGAGCGGCTCCAGTTCATTCCCTTCCTGTTCCTCTCCGGCCTGCTGGCACCGCTCACAGCCTTCCCGCCGGCGGTGCGGGCTCTGGCCCAGTGGACCCCTTTCCCTTATCTGATCGATTTCCCGGCTCGGGTGCTGGCGGGCCAGCCGGTGGATCTGCTGGCGGGCTTCGGGGCGCAACTGACCTGGATTGCTCTGCTGTTGCCGTTGGTGCTGCTGCTCTGGCGGGCCGGCGTGCGGCGCTACAGCGCCATGGGGGCCTGATGGGGCGCTACTGGCGAACCTTGCGTCGCTTTTGGGGCACGGCCCTGGCCACGCAGCTGGAGTACCAGGCCAATGTGTTGATCGAGCTAATGGCGGTGGCGATGAGCCTCAGCGGCAGCCTATTCCTGCTCTCTCTCTTCTATGGCCCCGATCAGACGTTGGGGGGCTGGAGCTGGGCCCAGGCCCTGATGGTGCAGGGGCTTTACACGGTGTTCGATGGCATGGCCACCACCTGCTTGCGCCCGAACCTTGGGGCGATCGTCACCCATGTGCGCGAGGGCACCCTCGATTTCGTGCTGCTCAAGCCGATCGACAGCCAGTTCTGGTTGTCGCTGCGCACGCTGTCGCCGGCGGGGCTGCCGGAGATCGGCCTGGGGCTTGGGCTTCTGGCCTGGGGCAGCCATCAGGCCGGTGTGGTGCTCAGCCTGTCTGCGCTGTTCACCGTGCTGGTGATGCTGCTTGCCGGTGGCTTGATCCTTTATTCGCTCTGGTTTCTGATCGCCGCCACCAGCATCTGGTTCGTCAAAACCTGGAATGCCACTGAGGTGCTGCGGGCTCTTCTGGCCTCCGGCCGTTATCCCCTCAACGCCTACCCGCCTGCCCTGCGCCTGCTGTTCACCCTGGTGCTGCCGGTGGCGTTTCTCACCACGGTTCCCGCCCAGGTGTTGCTGGGAGAGGCGGCCGCACCGATGCTCTTCGCTGGCTTAGTGCTGGCGGTGCTGTTCTTTGCAGCGGCGCGGGCGTTCTGGTTGTTTGCGCTGCGGTTTTACACCTCAGCGTCCAGTTGAGTGCAATGCTCCAGGCCATGCGTGGTTGATTCCGCTTGATCTCTTTGGTTCAGCAATGGCTCCCGGATGCGATGGAGCTTCTGCGTTCCCCGGCCGGAGCGCTGCTGTTTGTTCCTCTGTATGCGCTGTGGGTGACGTTGCTGTTGCCGGGGGTCTGGGCATCGATGCTGGCGGGAGCTCTCTATGGCACATGGCTCGGCAGTGGCCTGGTGTTTGTGGGGGCCTGCCTGGGGGCGGTGGTGGTGTTCCTGCTGGGACGCAGCTGGCTGCGGGACTGGGCACTGCAGCGGCTGGAGCGCTTTCCGAAGCTGCAGGCGGTGGAGCGGGCCGTCAGCAAGGAGGGGCTGAAGTTGGTTTTGCTGACGCGCCTGTCGCCGGCTTTCCCATTTTCATTGCTCAACCTGGCCTATGGCCTTAGTGAGGTCTCGTTGCGGGATTACAGCCTTGGGTTGATCGGGATTCTTCCTGGCACGGTGCTGTTCTGCGGGCTGGGCGCCCTGGCCGGTGATGTAGCCCGGTTTGGTGAGGTGCTGGCCGGTAAGGCGGATCCGATGACCTGGGCTCTGCGGTTGGCGGGAGTGCTGGCCACGATCGGTGTGGTCATTCTGGTGAGCCGGGCCGCACGGCAAGCGCTTCAGGAGGATGAGTCGCCGCTCTGATCGGGATTGGGTAGGGGCCAGTCGCGGATAGCGGCGATCAGCACGAACCAGATAAGGCGTAGTCGTGCTGAGGCACCTGTTCGAGCTTTTAGGGAAGATAACCTAGCACGTCCGCAGTCAGTTTTTATCCAGCGGTGAAGCCAATCCACGGAATTTCCTTTTGAACTACCACAGTATGAGTTTGTCCCACAATGAAATTTGATCAGATCTTAAACTATTCCTAACTTGTTCTTTATTCAACGCTGCCAATTTCCGATTGGTTCTCCTTCTGTGCCGTGGCAAGGATCAGCGATTCCATCATCAGCCCTCTCCAGTCTGTCTCGCCGGGCGGTGCTGAAAAGGTTGATTGGTATGCACCAACCAAAACAGCGTTTGTCATCACAGGTGAGTACACCGATGACAAGGGTGGCCAGGTCGTCGCTATTGACTACTCAAATGGTTACGGCAAAGGCACAGCTATCGACGAGTATTACTTCGAAGGTGATGTCTCTGACGTTCGCGTCAGCTCACAAGGATTGATCGCAGCCTCTGTGTTCGATAAAGTTACTAGAGAAGGGACTGTTCAATTTTTAGATTTTACCAAGGAATCTGGTTTCACATCCTTGGGTTCGGTGGAAGTTGGATATCAGCCTGACCAGTTGGCTTTTACCAAGAATGGTAAAAAGCTGGTGACTGCTAATGAAGGCGAGCCACTGATGTTCTACGGCTCCGATGAGACCTCTCAGAATCCTCGGGGAAGTATCTCTATAATTAATATTGCAAACGATCTTACTAAATCAAAGGTCAACACCCTTTACTTCACGAAGTCCAACAAATACTACGAAAAACGAGGTGTCCGACTTTACGGCCCCGAAATGGACAGTAATAGCAAATTCGGCGAATACGATATTGAGCCCGAGTACGTCGGTATTACGGGTAACAACACAGCACTTGTTGCGCTCCAGGAAAATAATGCTCTTGCTCGCGTTAACTTGAAAAAAGAGAAAATCACTGGTGTCTTCGGTCTTGGCTACAAGGATTGGTCAGGTATTCCCTTCGATACCACCGACAAGGATGATGGATATAACCCTACTGTTAAGGAAGGTGTGACAAGTGCCCGTATGCCTGATGGCATCGATACTTTCCAAATCAAGCTTGGCGGGAAAAAGCAAATCTTGTTCATCTCTCCCAACGAGGGTGATGGCCGTGTTCGCCCCGACGATGTCAATTTTGAAGCACCTGCTGATGGCGTTTATTCCTGGGGTACCAATTCCACAGGGGCAGAGATTGAATCATTCACCGATCCCCTAACATTGACTGACGAGATCTACATCTACGATAAAGCAGGTGTTGGCAATTCCGGTGATATTGAAGATGTAGAAGAAGGTGATGAATTCTTCATCACTCAGAAATATGGCGTTAGTTCGGACGATGAGTTCTGGTCTGATGAAGTTCGTGCCAAAGATTTAGAAGACTTTGGTGATGTAAGTAAGTATGATTCTCAGATCATCGGTGAAGGTCGTATGAAGACCCTAGCTGATCAGAATGATCCTGTAACTGGTGGTCTTGTAGGTTTTGGTGGCCGCGGCTTCTCGATTCATGCCAATGACGGAAGCGTTATTTACGATTCCGGTAACCTGACTGAAGAAATAGCTGCTGAACTCGGCTACTATCCCGATAATCGAAGTGATGACAAGGGTACGGAACCTGAGACGGTTGAATATTTCTCCTTCGGCAAGAAGAAGAACAAACGTCATTACATCGCTGTAGCTCTTGAGCGTTGTTTTAATAATGGTGATGAGGATCGACTCGGAACAATTGTTCCTATCTTTGAGGTTGTTGATCTCGAGGCTGCTGACAATGATGAACGCGTCAAGCACGTAGCGACTCTGCAATCGCCTGAGTCCCTTTCACCTGAGGGTCTGCTATTTGTTAATGACACCAATACTAGCGGCCACATGTTTGTAACCAACGAGGTGTCTCGCACTCTTGACACCTACGCAATCAGTCAGGCTGATCTTGCTTGATCGATTTTAGGTTGCACTTCCTTGACCCCTCGCTTTGGCGAGGGGTTTTTTGTTTAGTAGCTTTCGTAATTGATTAACTTTATTGATCCAGGAAAAATCTGTCTGAATCGTTATGGTTTTTCAAATGAGGATATTGTTTAAGATAAATCTGTATCCTGTAAAACCGTGATGCGTAGCCCGTAAGACACTTTGTTGATGATGACAAGGGTCGTTGGAATTATTATTTATGAAGAAACTTTCGGCACATGTCTTTCAAGCTTCAGCTGATCCACAGCTCTGACAACGAATCCAATTTTAAGGACGTCAATACTCTTGAAGACAAGGTTGTTAATTATGCGGCCATCACCGATGGCCTGCAGGACGAAGCTGCGGCACAGGGATGGGCCAGTCTTCATGTCACCGCTGGAGACCACACCCTCCCCAACCTCTTTTATTCAGCTGGAGAAACGACAGAAGGCAAGCCTGGTTTAGCGGATATCAAAATCTTCAATGCCATGGGCGTAAAGGCCAATGGCATTGGCAACCACGAAATGGATGGAAATATCGGTGAGTTCATCGATATGGTGAACGCTTCGGACTATGTCCACCTTTCCGCCAATCTCGATTTCAGCTCGGTTGTTGATACCGATGGCAATGCCGCTCCTTTTGTGAGCTACGCCGCCGATGAGCCTGCTCAAAGCGTTGAAGAGCTGGCCGGCAAGATTGCACCTTCTGCCTATGTGGAGATCGACGGTGAGCAGATCGGTTTGATCGGCCGTTCACCCAGCGAGATGTTCTCCCTGGTCGCCGATGGCAACCTGCCTGGTCTTGACTACGTCGGTGGCACCAGCGGGGAGGGAACGGCTCGCGAGCCAGTGCTTGAGCCCCTTCCTCTGATTCAGGCTGAAATCGATCGCCTGACCAACCAAGGTATCAACAAGATTATCTTCATTGATCACGCTCAGGATTACACCGATCAGTCTGTTCTTCCTGCGGAATTGGATGGTGTTGATGTGATCATCCAGGCCGGCATGACTGGCTACATGTCCGCTGAGACCCCTAGCGGTCCTTTCAACCTGCTGCGTACCGAAGAAGCGGGTAATCCGATCACTCACAATTACCCTCTGGAGTCGAAAGATTCCGCGGGTAAGACAGTTTTGATCACCAACACTGAACAGATCTGGCGCTATGTGGGCCATTTGTTGGTGCACTTTGACGACAACGGCGAGATCACCAGCTACGACGCCGATAACAGCGGCCCTGTGCCCACTAATGACGAGGGTGTGGCTGCCCTGCGTGCATGGACTTCCGGTGACGCTGTTGCTGATCCCGTTGTGGTGAGCACCTATGAAGCGTTGTTGGCTACTGATGAATTGAATGCAGCCTTTGCGGAAGTCGGCACCACCACCGACAGCCTCAATGGTGTTCGCGCCGATATCCGCAGTCGTGAAACTAACCTGGGTCGCTTGGCCGCTGACTCCACTCTTTGGTACGCCAATCAGTATCTCGAGGAGATTGGTGAAACCAAGCGTGCCGATATCGCACTCAAAAATGGTGGTGGCATCCGCGACACCATTGCCGGCCTTTCACCGATCACTCAGTTGCAAGTGAATGCTGCTCTGGCGTTCGATAACAAGTTGACGATCATGGATCTCACGGGTGCTGAGTTCCTGGCCATTGTCGAAAACGGTGTGAGCCGGGCTCCAGCTCTCGATGGCCGCTTCCCCCATTTCGCCGGCGCCGAATTGGACTTCGTCACCTACCGCCCCGGAATTGAAGAGGCCTTGTCCTTGACTGAGGCCAGCCGTGTTCAGAATCTGACGGTGAATCGCGACGACGGATCGACCGTTGAGTTGGTGAGTGACTTCTTCGTTAATGCCGATGCATTGGAGGAAACTTTTACCTTGGCGACCAACAATTACCAGGCTGGTGGTGGAGATGGTTACCAGGCCTTCGTTCCTCTTGAGAACAAGATTGAAACTGTGATCGGCGAGCAAGAGATTCTTGCGACCTACATCAGCGAGGAGCTTGCTGGTGCTGTTGATATCAGCGATGCCGATGTCATTGCATCCCCGCGTACTGATCTCATTCGACCCCAGCTCGACGATCTAATCAATCCTTCGGATGAGCTGATTGGTACTTCTGGTGACGATGAGTTGAAGGGTAAGAGAAGGCTTGGTGGAAATAGTCTGTATGGCAAGGAAGGTGATGACAGCCTTAAGGGACGTAAGGGTGATGATCTCCTTGATGGTGGATCAGGTGATGATGTGCTGAAGGGATTTGGTGGATCCGATGTGTATGTGGGTTCTGCAGGAACAGACAGGATCAATGGATTCAGCTTTGATCAAGGAGATGTTGTGGCGATTGATTCTTCGATTAATTTTGAGATCGTTCAATCGGCTAATCCGAATAAGAACCTCAGGGTTGAGCATGATCTTGGAGAGATCATCTTCAAAGGAATCAAGGCCGATCAACTGATCGATCTTCAGAATTCCATCCAGATCACAGAGGCGATCTGAATTCAGGATTGACCACCTCCGAGGATCAACCAATCATTGCCCCTCGCGTCAGCGAGGGGTTTTTTATGTGCTTAGCAGCTTTTGCAATTCGGCTTCAGTCAGGATTTCCACCCCCAGGCTTTCAGCCTTGGACAGCTTGCTGCCGGCCGCCTCTCCCGCCACCAGGTAGTCGGTTTTCTTGCTGACGCTGCCGCTCACTTTGCCGCCGGCGCCTTCAATCAGGGTTTTGGCGTCACTGCGGCTGAGGTTGGGCAATGTGCCAGTGAGAACAAGGGTTTTGCCCAGCAGCGCGCCGCTGCTGTTGCCTTCGCCGGTGCTGTTGGCGTTCAGTTCCGAAGTATTGGCCTCTAGCGACAGGCCGACCGCCCTCAGATCCTCCAGCAGCCTCTGGTTGGGGGGGTTGGCGTGCCATTGCTGCAGGCTGCTGCTGATTTCTGGGCCGATGCCGTGCAGCGCTGCGATACTTTCCGGCTCAGCAGCGGCCAGGCTGGCGCTGTTGGGATAAGCCGCCGCTAGTGCTTTGGCGTTCACCTCGCCGATGTGGCGGATCCCCAGGCCATACAGCTGGCGATGCCAGGGCTGTTGCTTGGATTGCTCGAGGGCCGCCACCAGGTTGGCGGCGGATTTCTCGCCCACCCGCTCCAGACTCGCCAGCAGGGCTGCATCCAACCGGTAAAGGTCGGCGATGGAGCGCACAAGACCTCGCTCCACCAGCTGTTGGATCAGCTTGTTGCCGAGCCCGTCCACATCCAGGGCGCCCTTGCTCACCCAGTGGCGCAAGCCGCCTCGCAGGATCGCCGGGCAGCTGCTGTTGATGCAGCGGGTGGCTGCTTCGCTGTCGTCTCGCACCAGGTTGGAACCGCATTCCGGACAGTGGTCCGGCAGCTCGAGGGGAACGGCTCCCGTAGGGCGCAGCTCGGGAAGCACCCGCACCACCTCCGGAATGATTTCTCCGGCTTTGCGCACAACCACCGTGTCACCGAGGTGCAGATCCAGTTCGGCGATGCGATCAGCGTTGTGCAGGGTGGCGCGGCTGACGCTGGTGCCCGCCAGGGCCACCGGCTCGAATTCGGCTACGGGCGTCACGGCGCCGGTGCGTCCCACCTGCACCGCCAGCTTCAGCAGCTTGCTGGGGGCTTCCTCCGCTGGATATTTCAGGGCAATGGCCCAGCGTGGGGCCTTCTGGGTGGTGCCCGCCTCATCTTGAAGGCGCAGGTCATTGAGCTTCACCACCACGCCATCGGTGGCGTACGTCAGCTGATGACGTTGCTGCTCCCAGCGGTCGCAGAAGCGTTCGATTCCGTTCAAGCCATCGCAGAGCTCGCGGTTGGGATTGACGCGAAAGCCGGCTTGCTCCAGCCATGCCAGGACGTCCCACTGGCATTCGGGGCTATTGGAGTGATCGCTTGGCAGATGCAGGGTGTACGCAAAGAAATCCAGTCGTCGGGCCGCGACCACCTTGGGATCCAGTTGCCGCAACGTTCCGGCGCAGGCGTTGCGGGGGTTGGCGAACAGGGCGTCGCCGTGGGCGGCGCGTTCGTTGTTGATCGCAGCGAAGGTGTCATCGGGGATGAAGGCTTCTCCGCGCACCTCCACCCATTCCGGTGGATCGTCGATCTGCAGCCGCAGCGGGATCGAACTGATGGTGCGCACATTGGCGGTGATCTCCTCACCGCTGCTGCCATCGCCGCGGGTTGCTGCCCGCTCCAGCACCCCATGGCGGTAGCTCAGAGCCAGGGCATTGCCGTCAATCTTGAGCTCGCCCACCAGGGGTAAAGGGCTGTCGTCAGCTCGGTCCAGCACCTTGAGCAGGCGTTCATGCCAGGCCTTTAGTTCCCCGTGATCAAAGGCATTGTCGAGACTTTGCAGCGGGATTCTGTGCTCCACGCTGTGGAAGCCCGTTGCCGGTGCTTTGCCCACCCTCTGGGTGGGGCTGTCTGCACTGAGCAGGCTTGGGTCAGCCTGCTCCAGCTGCTGCAATTCCCGGTACAGCCGGTCGTAGAGCGTGTCCTCCATGACCGGGGCATCGAGGACGTAGTAGGCATGGGCAGCTCGGTTGAGCAGGGACCGCAATTCCGCGGCCCGCTGCTGTTGCTCAGCCATTGACGCGGTTGATGCGGGCGATGCGCCAGTTGTCGTCCACCTTGGTGAAGGTGAAGTCCAGCGGCAGTTCGTCGTTGTTCTCCGCCTTGAGCTTCACGGTGAGGATCACGTCGCCCTCCTGGATGCGGGGCCGGCCGGATTTGAGGTTGCGGAACTTGTTCAGTTTGAGGTCCGCCAGAAAGCGGATGAACTGCTGCCTGTTCACGTGCTGGCGGTAGGCCTTTGTGGTGAGCAGGTAGGCGGCATCGATGCGGCCGGCTGCCACCTGGGTGAAGAACTGCTTGATCAGTGGATTGATGCCGCGGGCGCTGAGCACCAGCTTCACCGCGGTGTAGGTCCAGTAGAGGAGCAGGGCACCACCCCCTGCCAGGAGTGACTTGACGCCAACCTCACGGATCAGACCCAGTTCCATCGCCTGCCTTCAAACAGCGACGAGTCTGACTGACCGCGGCAGGATGATGCTGCACCGCTGCAACCCACCCGATCGTGCCGTTGCTGCCGTTGCTGCCGATCTTTCATCGCCTCAACAGGGAGCATTTCGATGGCACGTTGGCTGTTAATGGCCAACCGTTGAGTTGCGTGCGTTGGAGTGATGGTCGGATGAGCCGCACCGCCGGTTTCTATCGTCGTGGTCCTGGAATCGGGGCTAGCCGGGGCAGTGAAATTGTGCTGTCCAGGCCGCTGCTGGAACCCCTGCCCCAGGAGGCCACCGAAAGCACGCTGTGCCACGAGATGATCCATGCCTGGGTCGATCTGGTGCTGCGCACACGGGAGAGCCATGGGCCACGCTTCCGCGCCCGCATGGAGGCGATTAATGCTGCCCAGGATCGGTTTCAGGTGAGCGTGCGCCATCGCTATCCCGTCCCGGTGCGGCCACTCCGCTGGTGGGCGGTCTGCCCCAGCTGCGGCAGCCGTTATCCCTACCGCCGTCGCATCAGCAACGCCGCCTGCCGCAAGTGCTGTGATCAGCATCACGCTGGGCGCTGGCATCGGAGCTGCGTGCTGCAGTTCGAATCGGCGGTCTGAGATGGAGGTGTTTCTGTTGTCTCTGGAATTGGGTGGCGTCACGATTGCCCTGATCGGGCTGCGACGGGAGCGTTGGTTGCGCCGTCGGCGTCGGTAACGTCAGATCATGGAAGACCGCAGAGATCGTCGCCTGGACACCTGGATTGAGACCGGCCGTCAGTTTGTCGATGGCGTGTCGGGACGTCGTCCCGGCCAACGCCGCAGCAGTTTTGATCTGGATTCCGTCGGCCGTTGGGTTGGCGACAAGGTCGAGTGGTTGTTGGAGGAGGACGACGCCTGGCGGGAGCCCTGGCAGGACACGGATCGCCCGCTGCGCAGCGGTAAACGACCCCTCGAGGCCATTTCCCGTCGGGGCCGTCAGGTCACACCTGCGCCGTCGGTTCCTGCGATGACCTCTCCTGACCCAGGCTCCGTGGATGACTGGCCGGAGGACGACAGCTTCCGGGTGGACCGCTGGCAACGGTCTCGCAGCACGGCAACTCCCGCTGTTGACTCTCAACCTCCAGCCCCAAGGCGGTCGTTGCCCCGTTCAAGTCGTCGCCGCGCCTGACGGCAGATCAGCAGGCGGAGGCGCTGCGACTGGCCTGACGCTGGTGGCGGCTGACGCGATAGCTGCAGCCGCGAACCGCCAACTGCTGGTTCACGTCTTCCACCAGTTCTTTAGGCATCTCCTCGGCCATCTGGTCCGGGGTGGCGGAAATGGACGGGGAGCCCAGCTGCAACGCCTCCAGCAGCTGGGTCCATTGTTCGATCTGAACGTTGCGGCTCATCGGCGCATAGCCCTTGCTTTCCAGCAGCTCCGAGCAGATTGCACGGCTCCAGAACACCGTGCGGCCCTGGCCATGGGTGCCGGCACAGCTGGCCGCTTCGGCCTCAAGGGCAGCTGGTGTAGGGCGACCGCGACGATCACGCCAACCTTGCTGCTCAAGGATGCGACCGCAGTGGATCGCTGAAATGCCGTAGATCCGACCGAGGTCGGTAAGGCTGAGCAAGGGGTTGAGGGCAGCCATGACACGGTGAACCGATGTGTCCACATGTTCCTCGCAGCACATATAAAGGCAAGTTGTCAAGAGCAAATCCCAACAAACTTGCAGGATTGTTCATGAACTTTGCTGAAGCTCCTGGCGCAAGGTAGGTCCCAGCCAGGTTTCCAGCTGCGGGCTGAACACCTCTCGGATCACAGTGAGTGCGGTGCCGCCGCGGAAAAAGCGGTAGTGACGACTCCAGAACGGACCGCGGTGGCCGAAGGTGTGCTCCAGCCAATCCGCCTGCACCAGCGCCAGACCATCGACTTCACGGAACAGCTCAGAGCGGCCCTGGGTCAGGCTTTTCCAGATCGGCAGATTGCGATCTTGCAGATGTAGATCTGCCTCCGCCTGGTTCCACCAGCTCTCGGCCCATGCCAGGGGCAGGCCGCCGCAGGTGAGCCACACCTGACGCCGCAGTAGTGGTGCCTGCAGTTCGGCCACTTCCGCCGGTGCTTCCGCGGGCAGACTGGCTTCCGGTTCCATGGCGATCAGGTCCACGGCCACCGGTTCACCGGTAAGCAGCCGCAGGTGGCGGGTGGGGCTGCCGTCCCCCAGCAGCATCAGCCGCCAGGCTCCCGGTAGCTGGCGCGGCCCTTCACCACTGAGCACCGCCTCGGTGGGGGCTTGCCAGAGTTGATGGGGGGAGGGAAGCAGAGGAGTGGATGAGCTCAGAACAGCCCTCCTACGGACAGGGTGCGCTGCTGGCCCTGCTGACTGATCACCGTTCCACTGCTGGTGATCGCGTCCAGCCGCCAACCGCTGTTGCCGATGCTTTCACCGATGCCAGCCGACAGGGATGTTGTGTCCAGCTGGAAGATGGCGGAGCTGTTGCCGCCAGGACCCTGCACCACCCCGGTCAGTTGCGGCATCGGCGTCAGGGCTGGAACCGGCAGCGGTTGAGGGGCAACCGGTGACAAGGCGAGCCTGGGCGTGATGGAGGGTCTTGGCGACAGCTGGGGGTCGGGAGTGCTGGCAGCAACCTCTGCTGTAGGCGGTGCTTGCGTGACCTGAGGCTCAGGGGCGCTGGCCTGTGTCTGAAGCCGCTCGAGCATCAGCAGGTTGCGTTCCTGATCCAGCTGGCTGCGGGATTGAAGCAGGCTGCTCATCAGCCAGCCGCTGTTCACGGCACCGGCCACCGCCAGGCCACTGACGGTCAGCAACAACCAGGGGGTGGTGCTGGTGGTCGATGGGGTGAGGTTTGGCTGTGCTGGTGGCGGCACTGGAGCTGGCGGATCGTGCACGTCCACGTCCACCGGGACGAGATGGTTGGGGCGCGCGGAATTCAAAGCCTCCTGGTCGAACACCTTGTCCATCACCTGCTCGGCCCGCAGGTTCCAGTAGGAATGGGAGGTGGGAAGCCGGACGGCCAAGGTGGACCCGCGGGGTCCCAACGCTATCGAGCTTCTGCAGGGGGGGCGAGGGCCTCACGCTTGCGCAGTTCCAGCCACATCAGCAGAGCGGTGATGTCCGCCTGGCTGACGCCAGGGATGCGGCTGGCCTGGCCCAGGGTGGTGGGTTGGATGCTTCCGAGTTTTTCACGGGCCTCATTGGAGAGAGTGCCGATGCCGGCGTAGTTCAAGTCGGCCGGCAGCTTGCGTTGGCTCTGGCGTTTCACCTGGTCGATCTGCTGCTGTTGCCGCTGCAGATAGCCGCTGTATTTAATGTCAATCTCGGCCCCTTCGCGCACCGGCAGGGGCAGATCGGCATCGGCCAGGCCATGGCGCACCAGATCGGCGGCGTGCATGCCGGGGCGGCGCAGCAGGTCCGCCAGGGTGATCGAGCCCTTGATCGCTGCGCCGGTTTCCTCTTCCACCGCCGGGGCCACCGGATCACTCACCTTGAGGCGCACGGTTTCCAGCCGTTGCTTTTCGCGTTCCATCGCCTGGAGCTTGTCCTCGAACAGTTGCCAGCGGCGGTCGTCAATCAGGCCCAGATCTCGGCCCAACGGCGTCAACCGGCGGTCGGCGTTGTCACCCCGCAGGATCAGGCGGTATTCACTGCGGCTGGTGAGCACCCGGTAGGGCTCCCGCAGGTCCTTGCTCACCAGATCATCGATCATCGTGCCGATATAGCTGCCCTCGCGGGGGAAGTGCACTGGCTCCTGACCGCCGATGTGCCGGGCGGCGTTGACGCCGGCCACCAGGCCCTGGGCTGCTGCTTCCTCGTAGCCCGTGGTGCCATTGAGCTGGCCGGCACTGAACAGGCCGCGCACTCGCTTGGTTTCCAGCGACGGCTTGAGCTGGGTGGCGGGCAGGTAGTCGTAATCCACCGAATAGGCCGGCCGCAGCATCACAGCTTGTTCCAGCCCCGGCAGGCTGCGCAGCAGTTGCAGCTGGATCGGTTCCGGCAGGCCGGTGGAGAAGCCCTGCACATAGATCTCCGGGGTGTCGCGCCCCTCTGGCTCGAGGAAGATCTGGTGGCTGTCCTTGTCGGCGAAGCGAACGATCTTGTCTTCAATGGAGGGGCAGTAGCGCGGGCCCTTGCTGTCGATTACGCCGCCGTAGATGGCTGTGAGGTGCAGGTTGTCGCGGATCAGCTGGTGGGTTTCGGCGGTGGTGCGGGTGATGTGGCAGCTCATCTGCTCACCGCTCACCCAGGCGGCCGGGTCAAAGGAGAAGAAGTGATCGGCCGCATCGCTGGGCTGCTCCTCCAGCTGATCAAGGGCGATGCTGCGCCGGTCCACCCGGGCTGGGGTGCCGGTTTTGAGCCGGTCGGTCTGGAAGCCGAGTTGTTGCAGTGCTTCGGTGAGGCCTTCGGCCGCCTGTTCACCAGCGCGGCCGGCGGCCATCGATTGATGCCCCACCCAGATGCGGCCGCCGAGGAAGGTGCCGGCGGTAAGGATCACCGCTTCAGCGCCATAGACACTGCCGAAATAGGTGCGGATGCCGCTGATGCGTTGCTGATCGGCTTCAGCGGTAGTTTCCAAACCGGTCACCATCGCTTCGCGCAGGGCGAGGTTGGGGGTGTGCTGCAGCAGTTGCAGCATCTGGTGGGAATAGAGGCGCTTGTCGGTCTGGGCGCGCAGGGCCCAGACGGCGGGGCCTCGGCTGGCGTTGAGGATGCGTTTCTGGATCGCGGTGCCATCGGCCAGGCGGCCGATCACCCCTCCGAGGGCATCCACTTCATGCACGAGCTGGCTTTTTGCGGGGCCACCAACGGCCGGGTTGCAGGGCTGCCAGGCGATCCGGTCGAGATTGAGGGTGAACAGAGCAGTGTTCAGCCCCAGTCGCGCTGCTGTGATCGCTGCTTCACAGCCGGCATGGCCGCCGCCGACCACGATCACGTCGAAGGATTCGGTGGGGGCGGTGGTAAGGGCCATCAAATCATTCTCTATGGGCGCGATGCGCGTGACCGCTTGATTGCTGTTGCTGTCAGCAGGTCAGTCAGGCCGATCACCGCTGCCACCCCGAGTCGCACGCGGCGCAGCTCCTGTGCATGAACGGTGCCGATTTGTTGATCCAGACGTGCCTTGCGGATGCAGCTCACGCGGCCGCACATGGCTGCAGAGCGCTGCACTAGACCATTGCTCGGTTCCGGTGTGATCACCGGCATCGGTAAGCGCTGTTTCCCATCGGTGTCCGAGGTGAGTGGCACGACAAGCACGGTCTCTGCTTTTGCGTCGCGTCCTCTTTCAGCACTGGAGATCACCACGCAAGGTCGCAGCTTTCCATCGCCACCCTCGCGGTCAGCTTTTCGAATGAGCACGCTGCCAGGTTCAAACTGGTCTGAGGGTTCAGGCATCGCTGAGCTGATTCCAATAGCTCAGATCCTCTTTGCTCACCAGTGCTTCGCCTTCAGCCAGGTCGCGGTCGACGCGGTGCTGGAGTTGATCGTTGAGAAGGCGCTGCTGCAGTTCTCGCAGGGCCTCGTTGACCGCTTCGCCGAGGGGGATCTGTGCTTCTTCCCGAAACCAGCGCACCAGTTCAGGCTCCACACGCACCGTCACGCTCTGCTTCGCCACGGCGCTGACTCACGTCCTGAGAACAGCATAGCGAAACGGTATGCGCTTCAAGCTGCCAGGTTGCGGAAGCGGGTGAACTGCGGCTCGAACAGCAGCTTCACCGTGCCCACCGGTCCGTTGCGGTGCTTGGTCACGATCACTTCGGTGATGCCGCGGTCGGGGGTTTCCGGGTTGTAGTACTCGTCTCGGTAGATCATCAGCACCAGATCAGCGTCCTGCTCGATCGAGCCCGATTCCCGCAGGTCGCTGAGCATCGGCCGCTTGTTGGTGCGCGATTCCACGCCACGGCTGAGCTGGGAGAGGGCAATCACCGGCACATTCAGTTCCCGTGCCATGCCTTTCAGGGCCCTGGTGATCCGGGAAATTTCCTGCACGCGGTTGTCCGGGCTGGAACCTTCCATCAGCTGCAGGTAGTCGATCACCACCAGCCC
The DNA here is from genome assembly GCF_000195975.1 of Parasynechococcus marenigrum WH 8102. GTDB lineage: Bacteria > Cyanobacteriota > Cyanobacteriia > PCC-6307 > Cyanobiaceae > Parasynechococcus > Parasynechococcus marisnigri. Next base: position 2,288,653 of record NC_005070.1, on the reverse strand, counting down.
CAGCTCCTTGCCCTGTTCCGCCATCAGCCGGCGGCACAGCGATCGCATCTCCAGCACACCGGAATTGGGTTTGTCGTCGATGAAGATCGGCAGCTGGCCCAGGGTGTTGATCCCCTGGCCAAGCAGGGGCCACTCCTCCTGCTGCAACCGGCCAGTGCGCAGCCTTCCCGCTTCGATGCCCACCTCCATCGATAGCAGGCGGTAGGTGAGCTGTTCCTTGCTCATCTCCAGGGAGAACACACACACCGGTAGGTCGTGCAGCTGGGCCACGTTCTTGGCCAGGTTGAGCACAATTGAGGTTTTGCCCATCGCTGGGCGGCCGGCCACGATGATTAGGTCGCTGCGTTGCAGGCCCTGGGTCATCGCATCCAGGTCGTAGAAGTTCACCGGGATGCCGGCCACGGAGGTACCCAGGGAGCGGCTTTCGATTTCCTCGAAGGTCTGGGTGAGGATTTCGGCCGTAGGGGTGAGTCCTTTGGACGGCTTCTCCTGGCTGATCGCGAAAATGGTCTGCTCCGCCTGATCGAGCACCTGCTCCATAGGCAGGCTTTGATCAAAGCCCAGCTTGATCACCTCGTTGCCGGAGCGGATCAGCTGGCGTCGCAGGAACTTGTCCATCACCAGCCGTGCCACCTGCTCGATGGAGGCGGTTGATGGCACCCGTTCCACCAGTTCGATCAGGCGGGAATTGCCCCCCACCTTCTCCAGCGATCCCGTGTCGGCCAGCCAGGCGCTCATCGCTGTGAGGTCTGTCGGTTTGCCCTGGCTGTGCAGCATCAGGGCAGTGCGGAAGATCTCCCGGTGGGCATTGAGATAAAAGGCCTCCGGTTGCAGCACATCCGCCACCCGGCCAATGGCATCCGGGTCCAGCAGGATGCCCCCCAGAACCGCTTCCTCTGCCTCAAGATTCTGGGGCGGAACGGAATCGGGCAGGGCTTCGAAACTTGGTTCCTGGTCGCGGCGACTATGACCGAATTTGCGGCGTCCCCCTTCGGCGTTCTCGCCGCTATCGCTCAGGGGGACGCTCACCATGGCCGTTGGCCGTTGCAATCGGGTATCTCACTCTGGCTCAGATGAGCCGCTTCGCCAGGGATCAGTAGCTGACCACTTCCAGGTTGATCTCAGCGGTGACCTCGCTGTGAAGTTTCACCGTGACGCTGTACTTGCCGGTGCGATGGATTTCGGGAACCACAATGTCGCGGCGGTCAATCTCCTTCTTGGTGGCGTCTTGGATGGCTTCTGCCACATCGCCATTGGTGACCGTTCCGAAGAGCACGTTGTCTTCGCCGGTTTGCTTCTTCACAGTAAAGCGACCGATGGTGTCCAGGGCCGTACGGAAGTCAAGGGCCGCCTGCTTCAGCGCCGCCTGGCGTTCGGCTTCCTTGGCCCGACGGTGCTCAACCTGCTTCATCACGGCAGGTGTTACAGGCACCGCCTTGCCGAAGGGAAGCAGGAAGTTGCGGGCGTAACCGGGGGCGACCTCCACCAGGTCTCCGTCCTTGCCGAGGCTGAGGACGTCCTCATTCAGAACGACTTGAACACGCTTGGGCATGGAACCTGGGGGCGGACGTTATCGGTGCGGTCGACCACGTTACGACGTGGCCTGATCAGCTGAAATCTGGAGGTCAGGAAGCCCCGGGCACATATCGAGCCGTTCTCACGCGGCTCGCAAGGCCAAGGCGCTTGAGCAGGCGAACGTGTTGCCAGGTGAGGTCAAACTCAAACCAGCGCAGACCATGGCGGGCGCTCGCTGGGTGGGCGTGATGGTTGTTGTGCCAACCCTCACCGAAGGAGAGCAGCGCTACCCACCAGCAGTTCCGCGACAGATCCGGGCAGTCAAAGTTGCGGTAGCCAAAGGCGTGGGTGGCGGAATTGACCAGCCAAGTCACGTGATAGACGATTACCAAACGCAGGGGGATGGCCCAAAGCACCAGTCCGATTCCACCACCATGCACTTGAGCGGCTTCACCGATCCAGTACAGACCAAGCCCCAGGGGGATCTGCAGCAACAGGAACCAGCGGTCCAGCCAGCGATAGAACGGGTCAACCTGGAGATCACCGGCGTAGCGATCGAGTTCCTTCAGCGCAGGAATGTCATGCAACATCCACTCGCTGTGGCTCCACCACAAACCGCGTCCGGCATCATGGTGATCGATCGGTTGATCGGAGAAGCGGTGGTGATGGCGGTGTAGGCCAACCCATTCGATCGGTCCGCTCTGGCAGGCCAAGGTGCCCATGATCACCAGCATGCGCTCCACCCAGACCGGAACCACCAGGCTGCGGTGGGCGACCAACCGGTGCAGGCCCAAGGTGACGCCAAGGACGGTCACCCAGTACAGAACTCCGAAGGCCACAAGACCCTGCCAGCTCCAGAACCGCGGCAGCAGTGCCACGGTGGCCAGCACATGCATCACCACCATGAAGCTGGTGGTGCCCATCTTGAGCTTGCGCTGTCGGGCCGGTAGAGGGCCACGGGGTGCTTGCACCGCCGCCCGTTGCCGAAGCTCACGGGTGTCAGTTGTTTGCGAGGAAACCAACAGGAAGACTCCAGGGGTTGACAAGGCCGCTCAGACCAGAAAGCCGTGGAGCGGATGGTGCCATTGATGACCGAAATCTAAAGGAGTTGACGCTGCAACCCGTGGCCGAGAGGGCATGCTGCAGATCTGGACTCTGGTGTCGCATCGTGACGAGTGGTGAAGGGAGTGCTGCCGCAAGGGCATTCGTGGCCTCCGTTGCCCGAGAGCAACAGCCCCTGGCCGCCGCTCGCACCGAGCAGGTTCAGGCGCGTCTGGAGCGGGTGTTGGCTGCGCTGGCGGCTGAGCGAGTGGGGACCCAGCATTTCGCTTCCCTCACCGGCTACGGCCATGGGGATCAGGGGCGTGAGGTGGTGGACCGAGTCTTTGCGCGCGTCCTGGGCGCGGAGGCGGCTGCTGTGCGCATGCAGTTCGTCAGCGGGACCCATGCGATCGCGGCGGCCCTCTTTGGCGTGCTGCGGCCTGGCGACCGGTTGCTGTCCATCACCGGGCGCCCTTACGACACTCTTGAGGAAGTGATCGGCCTGCGGGACCCTGGCCAGGGCTCTCTGGCGGAGTTCGGCGTCAGTTACGACGAAATCGAGCTGACGGCAGATGGCTCGGTGGATGTCGATGCCGTTCAGCGAGCTCTGGAGCGCTCCTGCCGCATGGTGCTGATCCAGCGCAGCTGCGGTTACAGCTGGCGGCCGTCAATCGCTGTGGCGGAAATCGGACGCCTCAGTGCCCTCATTCATGCCCGGCAGCCGGAGTGCGTTGTGTTCGTCGACAATTGCTATGGCGAACTGGTGCAAGAGCAAGAGCCAACCCAGGTGGGTGCGGATCTGATCGCCGGCTCCCTGATCAAGAACCTTGGGGGAACCATCGCCCCAACGGGGGGGTATGTCGCTGGACGCGCTGCCCTGGTGGAGCAGGCCTGCTGCCGGCTCACGGCGCCGGGCATCGGTCGCGAAGGGGGCACGGGTTTTGATCTGCAGCGGCTGGTCTTGCAGGGGTTGTTTCTGGCGCCACAGATGGTGGCGGAGGCATTAATTGGTGCTGATCTGGTGGCTGGCGTGTTCCAAGGGCTGGGGTTTGCGGTGAATCCAGAACCTGGGGCGAACCGCAGTGATCTGATCCAGGCGGTTCGGCTCGGCTCGCCTGAGTCCCTCAAGCTGGTCTGTCGTGCATTCCAGGCCTGTTCACCGGTTGGCGCCTACCTCGATCCTGTTCCCGCATCGATGCCGGGATATGCCCGTGACCTGGTGATGGCCGGTGGCACCTTTATTGATGGCTCCACCAGTGAGTTCTCCGCCGATGCACCCCTGCGTGAGCCTTTCAACCTTTATGTGCAGGGCGGCACCCACCGGGCCCATGTCCAGCTGGCACTCACCCGGGCTCTTTCAGTGCTGGATGCAGCGGGGTTGATCGATCTCCCGCAGACTGGGTAAAGACATCTGGATCTGCCGTCAATGGCGTTCGAGTTTCCCGCTTCCTTCCGCTTCGCTGATAGCCACGAGTACGCCAATGCCGACGGTGAGCTTGTGCGGGTGGGCATCAGTGCCTTTGCCGTGGATCAGTTGGGGGACATCGTGTTCGTAGATCTCCCCGACGTGGGCGACAGCCTCGACAAGGGCGCCACGTTTGGATCGGTTGAATCGGTGAAGGCTGTTGAGGATATGTACGCCCCGGTGGCCGGCGAGGTGGTGCAGCGAAATGAAGCGGTGCTCGCAAGCCCTGAGGAGTTGCAGAACGATCCCCATGGGGAAGGTTGGTTGCTGGTGCTGCGCCCCAGTGATCCCTCCCAGCTGGAAGCCCTGATGGATGCCGGCACTTACGGCACCAAGGTGAACGCAGGCTGACATCGGGCTGCGGTCACCCTTCTTTACGATCGGCGGATTCAATAGCGTCCGCCCGGTGACCTCCCCCTTCCTGCAGCGTCACGTCGGTCCCAGCGACTCCGAACAGCAACAGATGCTCTCCGCGCTGGGCTACGCGGACATGGCTGCCTTTCTGGCTGACGTTGTGCCGGAGGACATCCTTGATGAATTTCCACCGCAGGGGTTGCTTCCACCAGGTTGTGGCGAAGCCGAAGCCCTAGTCCATCTGCGCGAGATCGCAGCCGCCAATAATTCACGCCGCTCGTTGATCGGCCTGGGTTACTACGGAACTTCCACGCCGGCTTTGATCCAGCGCCACGTCTTCGAAAATCCTGCTTGGTACACGGCCTACACCCCGTATCAAGCGGAGATTGCCCAGGGACGCCTCGAGGCCCTGTTGAATTTCCAGACCCTGATCAGCGAGCTGACCGGTCTGCCCATCGCTAATGCGTCTTTGTTGGATGAGGCCACGGCGGCAGCGGAAGCGATGAGCCTGAGTTACGGCATTTGTCGACGGACGGAGGCCAACCGCTTCCTGGTGGATGCCAACGTTCTTCCCCAGACCTGGGCCGTGCTGCAGACCCGCGCGGAACCCTTGGGGATCGATCTGGAGCGTGTCACCCCAGAGCAGGCCAGCTTTGACGCCTCAGTGTTTGGCGTGCTGCTGCAGTTGCCGGGCGCTGATGGTCAGATCTGGGATCCCACGGCCGTGATTGCCCGTGCCCACGAGGCTGGGGCCCTGGTGACGGTCGCCATCGATCCTCTGGCTCAGGCCTTGATCGCTCCTGTGGCGTCCTTCGGCGCTGACATTGCTGTTGGCAGCGCCCAGCGTTTCGGTGTGCCGATGGGTTTCGGGGGGCCCCATGCCGCCTTCTTTGCCACCAAGGACACCTACAAGCGCCAGATCCCCGGCCGTCTTGTGGGTCAGTCCAGGGATTCGGCAGGGAATCCAGCCCTGCGTCTGGCATTGCAGACCCGTGAGCAGCACATCCGCCGCGACAAGGCCACCAGCAACATCTGCACGGCCCAGGTTCTGCTGGCGGTGATGGCGTCCTTCTACGCCGTTCATCACGGCCCCGAAGGTCTGATGTCGATCGCCCGTCGAATCGTCGGTCAGCGCCGGCAGCTTGAGCGTGCTTTGCAAAGCCTTGGTTTTGTTGTGCCGGACGGAGAGCGCTTCGACACGGTCACCGTGACCTCAGCTCTGGCGCCAGCCGTGCATCAAGCGGTTGGGGAAGCAGGCTTCAACCTGCGGGTGCTCCCGGATGGCGCGAATCCCGCCGAGTCAACGGGTTTTGGCATCGCCTTGGATGAATGCACCACGGCCGATGAACTCTCCAGGTTGGTCGCGGCCTTGGCCACGGCCGCTGGCCAGACTTCTCCCTCCTTACCGCTGGCGCCCGTTGAGGAGCTGTGCGGTGTGCCCGAGCGGGTTGACCCCTGGCTTAGCCAATCGGTGTTTCACGACCATCTCAGTGAGACCGAACTGATGCGCTATATCCAGCGCCTGGTGAGTCGAGATCTTTCCTTGGTGCACGGGATGATCCCCCTCGGGAGTTGCACCATGAAGCTCAATGCAGCCGCTGAGCTGCTGCCCGTGAGCTGGCCCGCCTTCGCTGGCCTGCACCCCTTCGCTCCGATGGCTCAGGCCGCCGGCTACCAGCGGTTGGCTGAGCAGCTGGAGGCTTGGCTCGCAGCTCTCACGGGGTTTGCGGCGGTGTCCCTGCAGCCCAATGCTGGGTCCCAGGGGGAGTACGCCGGGCTGCTGGTGATTCGTGCCTGGCATCGCTCCAGGGGCGACGACCATCGTGATGTCTGCCTGATCCCCACCAGTGCCCACGGCACGAATCCCGCCAGTGCCGTGATGGCGGGTCTCAAGGTGGTGGCTGTGGCTTGCGACGCTGACGGCAACATCGATCAGCAGGATCTGGCTGCCCGTGCAGCGGAGCACGCCGACCGCCTGGCGGCCCTGATGGTCACCTACCCCTCCACCCATGGCGTCTTCGAAACCGGCATTCGCGGGATTTGTGAGCTGGTGCATCGCCACGGTGGTCAGGTGTATCTCGATGGCGCCAACCTCAATGCCCAAGTCGGTTTGTGCCGTCCGGGCGCCTTCGGTGCCGATGTCTGCCATCTGAACCTTCACAAGACCTTCTGCATTCCCCACGGCGGTGGCGGACCCGGTGTTGGTCCGATCGGTGTGGCGGACCATCTCGCTCCCTTTCTCCCCGGTCATCCCATGCAGGCTTCGCCAGATCAAGCCATTGGGCCAGTGTCTGCAGCAGCTTTGGGCAGCGCGAGCATCCTGCCGATCAGCTGGATGTACCTGCGGATGATGGGGGCGGAGGCCCTGCGCCAGGCCACAGCGGTGGCGTTGCTGTCTGCCAACTATCTGGCCCTTCGCCTGGACCCGCACTACCCCGTGCTGTTCCGCGGTGCCACCGGACGTGTTGCCCATGAATGCATCCTTGATTTGCGTCCGTTGAAACGGGATGCCGGGATCGATGTGGATGACATCGCCAAACGATTAATGGATTACGGCTTCCACGCGCCGACGGTGAGTTGGCCTGTGGCCGGCACCGTGATGGTGGAGCCCACCGAAAGCGAAAGCCTGGCGGAATTGGATCGTTTCGCTGACGCCATGATTGCCATCCGCAATGAAATTCGGGATATCGAATCAGGGGCTATGGATGCCAGCAATAACCCCTTGAAACAGGCTCCTCACACGATGGCTGCTGTCATCGCCGAGGACTGGGATCGTCCTTACAGCCGACAACAGGCTGCATTCCCGTTGCCTGATCAGCAGCAGAACAAGGTGTGGCCCGCGGTGGCTCGTATTGACAATGCCTATGGCGATCGCAACTTGATTTGCACCTGCCCAAGTGTTGAAGAGATTGCCGTGGCGGTTGCTGCTTAAGGGGCGACTTGCCAGTTCGGGCTGGTGCTTTTGACTCCCGACGTGTAAATTTTCACTGAAAACCGAAAAGATGATTTTGATTGATCAGTCGTTTGTTCAACCTCAGTCAAACTTTTCGGCAACTGATTCGTTTGTCGGGGGACACCATGGATCGGAGTGACATCAACAAATCCGCTGGATCGGCACTAGGTCCTGATCTGCCTCAGCTGCCTGAAGGCCTTCAGTCGGCGCTGAACCGGGGCCATACCTTGCCGATTGAAGGAACCAATGTGCTGCGTGTGCCCTTTGGCGTGCGCCAGTCGCGTCGCCCTCGCCCAGAGCGACCCGACCATTGGGCCACCCTGGTGATTCCATTTCAACCCCTGGGCGATCCCACGCCGCCACCTGCGGCGGCCTGATTCAGGCCACCCCAATCTCTGATCGTTCCTGCGACAGTCTCCAGTCCAATAGCGCTTTGACGTCGGCCAGCGAGCAGGTCGGCGTTCGAAATGGCAACAACTGCATTGGACTGCGTTCCGGGCGTACCAGCCAGCTTTGATTGGTCTGAGGCAGCAGAAGGTAGCCGCGGTATCGCACCACGGCCTCATGGCTCATCGGGAATCCCATCGCTCTAGGGAATCTGTTGTTGTGACCTTGTCATTTGAAGGCACCAGATCTGGTGTGGCTCGCATTGCCCGAATCTCTTTGGGATCAACACCTCAAGGTCTGGAGACTGGGCGGGATTCTGAAATTTGCCGTCGCCGAGATCCTTTGCAAGGCAACACATGTGATCGGTGCGACGCGCAAGTGTATCGAGCGCTACTGCGTTGTTATTTGGGCATGAATCCACATTTGGCGGTTCAGGCCAGGCTGAACAACAGAAGATCGGCGTCGTCGCTCTGGCTGGTCAGGGTCCAGTTCCGCTGGTTTCGCAATCCCAGGCCATCACCTGAATGGAGCGCATCAGGGGCATCGCCATCGATGCCTTCCAGCTGGACGGAGCCGTTGATCAGCTGCAGCCAAAGGGTGTCACCACTTTCCTCAGGCAAGGTGAGGTCCTGCCCCTGCTTGGGTTGCGCCCGCCAGAGCCGCACTGGCCGGTCGATGGCCATGGCCCCCTGGCTCGGGTCTGGATTCAGAAGCGGTGTCCAGGCCTTGCCGACTTCGATGTGGCGTTGCTCGTAAGACGGTTCGAGTCCCTTGTGGACAGGTTCAATCCAGATCTGCAGAAGGCGACAGGGCGACTCGCCTTTGTTCATCTCACTGTGCACGATCCCCGTGCCAGCGCTCATGCGTTGCAGCTCCCCTGCCCGCAGCACTTCCGCGTTGCCCATGGAGTCCTGGTGGTTGATCTGACCTTCCACCATCACCGTGATGATTTCCATATCGCGGTGTGGGTGCATCCCAAAGCCTTCACCGGCGGCAATGGTGTCGTCGTTGATCACCAGCAGCGGGCCGAACCCCATCCAGTTGGAATCGTGATGGCCGGCGAAGGAAAAGGTGTGCCAGGAATCCAACCAGTCCCTCTGGCTGTGGAAGCGTTCAACTGCGGGGCGGATCAGCAGGTTGGGTTGGGTCATCACAGCGCGAGCGGTTGGCGTTGCAGCAGACGCTTCACGACATCGTCGATGCTTTCGTCTTTGGCGGGTTTGCTGAAGTTGCTGAGGAGCTGCCGGCCGATCACGTCTGCCCCCAGATGGGTGAGTTGGATCCGCATCGAAATCAGCACTTCCATGCCACCGCCTCCGGAGTGGGTTCCAATCGCGATGGGGCGGCCGTTGAACAGGCTGCGGAAATCGTCATCCAGCACGGAGAGCCAGGCAATGGAGTTGCTGAGTACCGGTGGGATTGACCCGTTGTATTCCGGTGCGCAGATCATCCAGCGGGGGGCAGCGTGAAGACGATCCCGCAGGCTGATGAGATCTGCTCCTGCCCCAGCCGCTTGGACCCGTTGGGTGTAAAGCGGAAGGCTCAGAACGGTGAGATCGATCAGCTCGGCCTGGGCTTGACGTTGGCTGGCGGCATGGACGCAGCGTTCGGCCAGCTTGAGGTTTTCGCCGTTGCTGGCGGCAACAACAATCAGATCCGGTGGCATCGAGAGGAAGGCGATTCGGGGTGCTCGAACGATCCTGCAGTCATCGGCACGGCTGCACAAGAACGCACGCAAAAGTGGGTTGGTGACCGGACGGTGACCTTTGGACCATCAGAGAGGTTTTCAGCAAGGAGAGCACCAGGGCGAGTGCAAGGCCGAGCTGGCTCTGAAGGTGATTCAGGGACGCTGGAGCGTACTCATCCTTCGAGAATTGGTGGATGGCATTCAGCGTTTCTCTGATTTGCAGCGGGCGCTTGAGGGCGTCAGTCAGAAGGTATTGACCGCCCAATTGCGTGATCTGGAGGCTGATGGCGTGGTGCATCGCACGATTCACCCCGAGGTTCCCCCGCGCGTGGATTACGCGCTGACGGACCTCGGGATAGAGCTATTGCCTGTGCTGGATGGGCTGCACGCTTGGGGTGAACGTCAGGCCGACTTCAATGCCGCCTCGCGGTAGGGCACAAAGCTCGCCTTGCGGGCTCCGCAGATCGGGCACTGCCAGTCGTCGGGAATGGCCTCGAAGGGCGTGCCAGCCACGATGCCCGAATCGGGGTCGCCTTCGGCTGGGTCGTAGATCATCGAGCAGACCTTGCAAATCCATTTGCCCGGGACAGGTTCGTCGGCCTGGCCCGTGACGCCTTTGCCTTGCAGAGCCTGCAGGGCGACGCCATAGGTTTCAGCGTGATGTTGTTCGATCGGGGTGAGCAGGCCGAAGTTTTTGGCTGCTGTTCGGAAGAGGCCGGCGTGCTCCTTTGATTCGCTGCTTTGCTCAGCGAACTCTGCTTCGGCTCCACTGTCTCGGTCTTGACGAGCCTGAGCAGCGAATTCTGGATACATCGTTGTGTACTCGTAGGTCTCCCCTTCAATCGCCAGCTCGAGGCAGCGACGAAGCATCCCCTGTTTCTGCGTATCGCTGAGGCTGCTGGCGTCATCGATCACCAGTTCGGGGTGGAGCAGACGGAAATGGGCGAAGGCGTGCTCGGTTTCCTGGGCCGCCGTATCCCGGAACAACTTGGCGAGGTCGTTGTGGCCGAGTTTTTTGGCGACATCGGCGAAGAGCAGATATTTGCGGTTGGCCATGCTCTCCCCGCCAAAGGCGGATTCGAGATTGGCCTGGGTGGAGGGTTTGGACAGATCCATGACGAATGAAAGCTGACCCTGAGACTAGCCCTAACTCATACCGACTATGAGTTAGGGCTGATTAATAGTTGGCCCCGCTGCGGCGTTGGTGCACGGCGGTTGATCCGGCTGGATCGAACAGGCCTCCATGGAGCACTTCCGCGTACACCAGCCAGTGGTCGCCGCATTCCATGCGCTGCTTCACGCTGCCCTCTAACCACGCCAGTGACTCCGGCAACAGCGGTTGATCACCAGGGCTCTCCTGGAGCTCAAGTCCGGCAAAGCGGTCCGCACCCGGTGCAAAAGGCTGCAGGAATTGCTTCATCGGAGCCGTTTCACGGCCTTCAGCCAGCACGTTCAACGCAAAGCGGTCGCCCTTGTGAAGGAGTGCTTCCACGGCCCTGTCCTTGGCCACGGCCACGGTGATCCCCGGAGGAGTGAAGCTGGCCTGGCTGACCCAGCTCGCCACCATGGCGCCACTGAGCTCTCCCTTGCGGGTGGTGAGCACACAAAGGGAGCCGATGACCCGACCGAGGGCCAGGACCGCCGGATCGCTTCGGCTTTCACTGAGGCCGCCAGCACTGCGCCGCTGCGCTTTTTTCTGAGCCTGCAGAAGCTGTCGACCAAAGCGGGTGCCGATTTCCTCGAGCTCCTTCACTTTCATGGCGTCGGGGCTGAATTTCACCCGGATCGGCTCGAATCCGAAGCTGAAGCCGCCATCGCGGAGCTTGGTTTCCAGCAGGTCCACAGCTTCACCGCTCCAGCCGAAGCTGCCGAACACGCCAACGGGTTTATTGCGATCGCCTTCCGCCAGAAGGGTGCCCAGGGCCGAGACGATCGGAGTGGGTGCATGGCCGCCCAGGGTGGGTGATCCGATCAGAACCGCGTCAGCCTGCTGAATAGTCCCGATCAGTTCATCCGCTGAAGTGAACTCACAGTTGAGACTGTTCACCCGGATGCCGGTGCGGCTCACACCCTGGGCCAGGGCATCGGCAATAGCGGCGGTGTTGCCGTAAGCGCTGGCAAACAGCAGAGCCACATTCAGGCTGGCGTTCTGCTGGCCTTCTCCCCAGCGGCGGTAATCACTCAGCAGGCTGCGCCAGCTGTCTTCGATCGCAGGTCCGTGGCCCGGGGCAATGGTGCGAATGTCCAGCTCCTCCAGACGTTCCACCACCCCTTCCACCTGACGGGCCATCGGTGCCATCAAGCAGTCGTAGAAGTGGCGTCGTTCTTCCTCCGTGCTGGTGCGGTTGGTTTCGGCCCATTCCTCTGTGCACAGATGGGCGCTGAAAAACTTGTCGCTCATCAGCAGCCCCAGGCTTTGCTCAAATGCGAGCAGGCCCCCTGGCCAGCGGGGTGTCGGTGTGGCGATCAGCTGCAGGCTGCGCCCATGGGCCATGGCCAGGGTTTGCTCGTGGCGAATCACCCGCAGCGATGGCAGATCCGGCAACGGCGGTTGCTCTTGCTCTTCTCCAGGAGGGGATGGCTTCCGCTGCGTCCAGAGTTCCTCAAGCAATTTGGCGCCAGCGTTGGAGGTGATCAGCTCCAGCCCTGAGTAGGTCTCAGCGAGGCTGCGCAGCAGCGCCACGCGGTTGGGGTTGACGTGACCCACTACCACCAGCAAGGGATGGGATGCGTCTGGCAGCAGCTTCGCCAGCGCCGGAAGGAAGACAGCGCTGTAGGCCGCTCCGGGGGGATGCACCAGAACTGCGGGTTGGTCGTCCCCGGCGGCAAACAGCACACTGTTGGCGGTGCTGCCGCGTTCCAGGGCATATTCCAGCTCGAAGCGATGGCGTTGGGGGCTCAGACCGCGCAGAGCCACCACACCAGTGTCGATCGGAATTTGAAGCGTGCGTCGCTCGGTGCGGGTGCTGGTCACGCTCATCAGTAGTGGTTGCCCACTTTGCGGTGGTGCACGGCGGTACTGGCTTCGGCATCGGCCACATTGCCCTGCTCCACCACGGCGTAGATGATCCAGTGGTCGGGTCCTTCCATCCGTTGCTCCACCCGGCAACTGAGGTAAGCCAGGGCATCGGTCAACACAGGGCCGCCATCCGCAACCCCTTCCAGCACGTTCACGCCGGCAAAGCGATCAGCACCAGGGGGAAAGCGCTTGAGGAAATGGCGCAGCAGCGGTTGGTGGTTGTCCTCCCGCAGCACATTGAGCACAAAGCGGTCCTCCACCTGCATCAAGGCCTCGATGGCCCTGTCCTTGGCGACCGCCACCGTGAGGCCCGGCGGGGAAAAGCTGGCCTGGCTCACCCAACTGGCCACCATGGCGCTGCGGCGCTGGGATTCCCCCTCGCCCTGGCTCGCTGTCACCACGTACAACCCGCCGCTGATCCGCCCCAGGGCTTTGTCCAGATCCCCATCCAGGCTCTTCATGGCCGCGATGGCTTTCTCCTTGGTCAGCAGCTGGCCGAGGTCGGTGCCGGATTCTTCGCAGCGCTGGTAATCGCTCCCCTGCGGAAGTTGACGAATGCGCAGCGGAGCGAAGGCCTGCTTCTGGCCCTGGCTGCGCAGCTGATCGGCCACGGCGTCAATCGGCTCATCGTTGCCGCCAAACGCATCAAAAACGCCCACCAGTTGTTTGGGGTGAAGGGCAGCCAGCAAGGTGCCGATGGAGGCCTGCAGCTCTCCGTCCGGTTCCGCTGGCCAGGTGGGCACCACCACCGCTTTGGCATCTCCAATCAGCGCCGTCAGTTCCTGAGGGTCCGTGGCGCGCAGGTCCACCAGCTGCACCTGGGCTTCGGCCTTGCCGATCCCATGGGCGATGGCTTGGCTGATCCGATCTGAGAAGCCGTATTGGCTCAGATAGCAGACGGCTGCATAACTCTCACCCTTGCTGCGTTGACCACTCCACTCGCGATAGTCGTTCACCCAGTGGCTGAGGTGGTGGCGCAGTAGGGGGCCATGGCCGACAGCGATCGTGTTGATCTCCGGCAGTCCGCCCATGCGTTTGAGGGCTTGCAACACACTGCGGGCGTTGGGCCCCATCAAGCAGTCGTAATAGAAGCGGAAGTCCGGGGCGATGGCGCCCGGGTCACTGTCGAAGACGTCGTCGGAGCAGTAGTGGAGGCCGAAGGCATCGCAGGTGTAGAGGATGCCGGTGCCGTGATCGAAGGAAAAGATCGTGTCTGGCCAGTGCAGGTTCGGAGCACTGAGGAATTCGAAGCGATGCTGGATGCCGCTCTCCGGGTTGGTTCCAAGATCCAGCTCCTCGCCGGACTTCACAGCGCGGGACTTGAAGGGCCGGTGCACCTGGTCCTGCAGGAATTGCAGCGCCACCTTCGAGCCGACGATCTCAATGTCGGGGTTGAGGTCGATTAGGTCGCCGATCAATCCGGAGTGATCCGGTTCGGTGTGGCTCACGATCAGCACATCGATGGCTGTGGGCTCGATCTGCTCCTTCAGCAGAGGAATCCAGGTGTCGCGGAATTTGGCGTGGCTGGTGTCGATCAGGGCAGTGCGCTCACCGCGCACCAGGAAGGCGTTGTAAGTGGTGCCGTTACGCAGGCCGAACTCGATGTCAAAGCGGCTGCGATCCCAGTCGAGCGAACGGATCGTGCACGTATCACCGGCGATGGCCTCGCACTGCAGCGACAGCTTTGGTGCAGCGGCAGCGACGACCATGGGGCGTTGATGAAGTGGAGTTGACTCTAAGAAGGTTGTTCAGACCGGTGACGCTGGAGGATGACGCCAGTTGCAAGCCACTGATGGCCCCCAGCTCCCTGCGTCGGAGCATCGGTCCGGGAATCCTTCTGGCCGGTGCCTGCATCGGGGGATCCCACCTGATGTCGTCCACCACGGCCGGGGCACGCTTCGGCTTTGCCCTGGTGGGGTTGATCCTGCTCACCAACCTGGTGAAGTACCCCTTTCTGCGGGTTGGAACCCGCTTTACGGCCGCCACAGGCCTGTCGCTGTTGGAGGGCTTTCAGCGGCGAAATACCGCCTATCTGCCCCTATATCTGCTGGTGAGTCTGGTGACGGGCACGGCGACGATTGCGGCGGTCAGCTTTGTGGCGGGGCTGCTGCTCACCAATGTCCCAGGCCTGACGGGGCAGGACCCCTATGGCCTGTCGATCGCGGTGCTAGTGGTCTGCGGTCTGGTGCTGCTGCTCGGTCATTACCGGGCACTGGATCGTCTGTCCAAGCTCTTGGTGGTGTTGCTCACCCTGCTCACGGGGGTGGCGGCGTCCTCCCTGCTGATCCGCGGTCCGGTCGGGGATGTGGCCGCCAGTTGGGTGTCCACCGATCCCACCCCCTGGACCCTGGCCAACCTGGCTTTCCTGATCCCTTTAATGGGCTGGATGCCGGGGCCGGTGGAGATGTGCGTCTGGCCGTCGCTTTGGATGTTCTCTCGAGCCCGGGACACCGAACACACGGCGACGCCACAGGAGGCTGAATTCGACTTCAACCTCGGCTACGGCATCACGGTGCTGACTGCGCTGTTCTTTGTGATCCTTGGCTCCTACACGATGTATGGCAGCGGCGATGGGATGCTTGCGGGAAGCGGAGTGTCCTTCGCCCAGAAGCTGATCAAGCTTTACACCGCTGCGATGGGGGGCTGGGCGGCCTGGGTGATCATCCCAGCGGCGTTTTCAGCCATGTTCAGCACCACGCTCACCTGTCTGGATGCCTATCCCCGCAGCATTGCGGCGATCCAGGGTCTGTTTCGCCAGAGCGACAGTGGTGATGCTGCACCAGGGCCGTTGCAGCGCCGCTTCGATCCCTGGGTGGTGGTGCATCTGCTGGCGGCAGTGGTGGCGCTGGTGGTGGCCAAAGGCGGCGGCATCGGTGTGAAGGATTTCGTCTTCGGCGCGATGACTGGCAGTTTTCTCACCGCCCCCCTGTTCGCCTGGATGGCGATGGACACCATCAACAGCAGCCTGGTGCCTGAGGAGCATCGCTACCGCCCGCTGACCCGGGCCTTCTGCTGGTTCGGGCTGGTGTTTTTCAGTGGCTTCAGCCTGTTGTTCATCAGTCGTTTTTTCCTGGGGCTTGGTGCGGCCTGAGGCCGACTCCAGGGCAACGAAAAACCCCCGCCACGGCGGGGGTTTTTCGTTCGTCGTGATTCGTGTGTCGCGGTTTGAGAGCCCTTCAGTCCTCCAGTTGGACGGAGACGCTGGTGTGGTTCACCGCTTTTCCTGCCGTGATCTCAAGGATGCCGTCGCGGAAATTGGCGGTGAGCTCCTCGCGGTTGAGGCTGTAGGGGAAGCGGAAGCTGCGGCTCCAGGTGCCGCTGCGGAACTCGCTCAACAGAACGGTTGCCTCATCGCTGCTGGCGGTGCGCTCAGCGCTGATCACCAGGTTGCGATCGGTGGCTTTGATGTCGATGGAGTCCCGCTGAACGCCGGGTAACTCCAGTCGTACGACATAACCGTTTTCGGTTTCGACGATTTCGGCATTGGGCACCCGCTCAGCGGTGGCGATTTGCTGTTCGAGACGCTCGAACAGGTCAAAGGGGGATTGGCGCAGGGTCAGCATGGTTGTTGCTCCGAAGAGTGAACATCTGCGGACTGGGTTGATCGCCCGCATCGACAATCTGCGCGGTCTGGATGAGAACCAGAAGGGTGTGAACCGACCATTTCGATTCGGTCTGTACCCCTTGATTCGGTTGCCACGACAGGAATGGTGTCCAAACCGAACCGTTTCAGATCCACCACCAATCGTGAAAGCAGGCGGCCTGGCCGATCGTGCGGTTCTCTTCATCCAATAAGGTCCAGATCCGGGCGTTGCGGATCATGAAACGCCGGCCTTGGTGATCGATATGGACACCCCCATAGCCGCGCATGGCGTCCTGGGTTTGTGCCTGTTTCAGCGCTTGTCGACGATCCGATCGGACCTCATCTGGAGCGGTGAGTCGTGAAGGCATGCCGACCATGTCGCCCCAGCGTCGCCCCCAGAGTTGCAGTGCTGCGGCGTTGGCATAGATCAACACAGGGTCGGCGCCGATGCCATGGGCCAACACCGGAAAGCCGCAGCTGAACAGCTCCTGACAGCACAGCCGCATCGATTGACTTGATCGCGCCGCTGCGATCAGGGGCCGCTGGAAGGCCCGTTGATGGGAGCTCAGCAGCAGGGCAGTCAGGCCGCGCTTCTCGGCGCTCAGCCAGGGTGCATCCCCCATCAGCGGTTCAGCTGCCGGCTGTCATCGCCTGGACCATGGCGCTCTGGGCACTGGCCTGACCGTGGGCTCGCAGGTTGGCGAGGAAGGTGTCCCGCGCTTCGGGAAAGCATGGATCTTCGGCGAGGGGGAGTTCCCCGGCCGCATCCAGGCCCGTGTCACCCTCCAAAGCTGCTGTGATCACCACAAGATCGCCATCCAGGCTGCGTTCGTAGCGCCACCACAGGGCTGGATCCAGCACGGCCGGGTGCGGCGGCAGAGGTGCGGTCTCTTCCGTTGGGCTGCTGTCGTCATCAGCACTGGCTTGTTCCGCCAGCTTGGTGAGCACCTCGCGGCGCTGTTCCGCCAGATCCTCCAGCAGCTTGGTGCGGTTGCGCCCCCGCAGCTGGAACAGCACGAAGGGGTCCTCGCTGAAGCGATCCCCCATCAGGAAATACACGGCGCTGATGTGTTTACAAGGGTTGGCCTTGTCCGGGCAGCTGCACTCGCTGCGCACCTCCTGCAGCTTGAACGGGAACAGGCGCTTGCCACTGGCGGCGAAGGCCCGTTCGATATCCGACGGCATGATTCCCGCCAGCAGCTGAGCTGACCAGCGGGCTTTTTGCGTTAGGGCCTCCAGCACATAGCCCCAGTCCTCGTCGTTGAGCACATCCAGCCAGAGCTTCACCTTGTACGGGTCTTCTCCGGTGCCCTGCACCCGGGCGTGCACTCGGCGGCCTTCAAAACGGATCGAGGTGACGTTGCCTTCGCGGGCGTAACCCCAAGCGCGTTCCAGTCGCTTCTTGAAGCGGTAGCCGTTAATCAGCTCCATCCACTGCTCTACCCACCAGGGTTGCTGGCCGAGCCCCTCATCGCCGAAGGCTGTGATGCCGTTGTTGTTTGAGATCGTCATGGTCAGGTGTCCTCCAGGGCAACGAGATTGCGCAGCTGATCACCGGCCAGGCACCCGAGCCAGTCTTCACCGGAACCGATCACATCCTCTGCCAGGCGCGACTTCTCTCGGATCATCCGGTCAATTTTTTCTTCTACGGATCCGCTTGTGATGAATTTGTGCACCATCACCCGGTTGGTCTGGCCGATCCGATAAGCACGGTCGGTGGCCTGGTTCTCTACCGCAGGGTTCCACCAGCGATCGATGTGGAACACGTGGCTGGCCCTGGTCAGGTTCAGACCCACCCCGCCGGCTTTGAGCGACAGCAGGAACAGCTGCGGGCCGCGGGGGTCCTCCTGAAAACGATCCACCATGGCCTGCCGTTCGTTTTTGCGCGTCCCTCCATGCAGGAAGGGCACATCCGCCTTCCAACGTTGTTGCATCCAGGACTGCAGCAGATGGCCCCACTCGGCGAACTGGGTGAACAGCAGCGCCCGATCCCCTGCTTCGATCACCTCATCGAGGATTTCCTCAAGCCGTTGCAACTTGGCGGAGCGCCCCAGAAAGCCGTCGTCAACAGCGTTTTCACTCAATGCCAGGGCCGGATGGTTGCAGATCTGCTTCAGGCGGGTGAGCAGTCCCAGCACCTGACCATGGCGCTGTCCACGAGGCGCCCGGGCAATGGCATCCAGGGTGTCTTCAACGGTTTTGCTGTACAGCGATTTCTGCTCCTTGCTCAACCCCACCCATTCGCTGAGTTCCACCTTCTCGGGCAGATCGGAAATGATCGTCTTGTCGGTTTTCAGCCGGCGCAGGATGAAGGGGCCGACCCTGGCTTTTAAGTCCCGTAGGGATGCCATGTCGCCATAGCGCTCGATCGGCATCCGGTAGCGCTGACGGAAGAAGTCTTCTTCTCCCAGCACCTTGGGACTGAGGAAATCCATCAAAGCCCAGAGCTCGCTGACCCTGTTCTCCACCGGTGTGCCCGTGAGGGCGATGCGGAAGCGGTTGCCTTTGGCTGGTCTGGCCAGGTCTCGGGCTGCCTGGCTCTGCTTGGCACTGGGATTCTTGATCGCTTGGGCTTCATCGATCACAACCCCCTGCCAATCCTGAGACTCCAGCAATTCACTGTCCCTCTGCAGTAGGCCGTAGCTGGTGAGGACTAAGTCGACATCCTTCAACGCCTTCTTCAGCGCAGCCGGAGTGGAGGGACGCCGCGGTCCGTAGTGCTCGCGCACCGCCAGTTCGGGGGTGAAGGCTTCCGCTTCCCGTCGCCAGTTTGTGAGCACCGATGTGGGGGCCACCAGCAGCACCGGGCGCTTCAGTTCCTGCTCTGCTTTCAGGTGCTGCAGGAAGGCCAGCAGCTGGATGGTCTTACCCAGACCCATGTCGTCCGCCAGGCAGGCGCCTTGGTCGAAGCGGTTGAGGAAGGCCAGCCAGCCCAGGCCACGCTCCTGGTAAGGCCGCAGCTGGCCGCAGAACCCCTCCGGCGCTGGCAACGGATCCGGGGCCTTCTGCTGGTGGTACTGCTCCAGCACCGCCTGCAGCCTGGGGCCGGCCTCAAAGCGATGCACCGGCAGACGCATCAGCAGATCGCCTTCGGTGGCGGTGATCCGCAGGGCATCGTCCAGGCTGAGCTCCGGGTTGGCACCGCAGAAGCGTTCGGCGTTTCTCAGATCGTTCGGTCGCAATTCGATCCAGGCCCCCTTGTGGCGCACGAGGGGGCTGCGTTTGCCGCTCAACCGCTCCAGTTCCCGCAGGGTGAGCGTCACCCCGCCGATCATCAGATCCCAGCTCCAGTCGAGGGATTCGCCGAGGCTGAAGCCGCTGGAGCGCTCTGGCAGCTCCGCCTTGATCGCCAGACCCAGGCGGCTGGCCAGGCCCCCCGACAGGCTGGGGGGAAGGTCGACGCCGACGCCGGCATCCCGCAGCTGCCGCGCTGCGGTCCGCACCAGCACGAAGGCTTCGGCGGGGGTCAGCTGCATCGTGTCAGGCGTAGCGGTCTCCAGGCCCCTTTCGATCGGTGGGAACACGGTGAGGGCGCGTCCCAGACCCTCCAGCAGCACTTCACCGGGCTGCTCGACTGTCACTTCTCCCAACTGGAGTTGGTCGGCACCGGAGGCCCAGGCCGCAGCGGCGGGCAGCTTGAGGCTCGGATCCGACTCCGCCTGCAGCCCAAACCGCAGCTCCCAGAGCTCTTCTCCCTCTGCAGGTGTCTGCAGTTCCAGGCAGGTGCGTGCAGCGGCGAAATCTCCAGCGATGCCCTCGCGCCAATGGAAGCTGGCGCTGGCCAGCCGTTCGGCCTGTTCATCACCGATCTCAATCACCCCTGTTTCGGAGCCCAGGGCGTCTTGCCACAGGGTCAACAGGGGATCGAGGCCGTCGGTGGATGGTTCAAAGTCCTTGCGCAGCTGTGCGTCGACCAGATCCTCCAGCAGCGTGGCCACCCGCAGGCGGCCACTGCGGGGCCGGCAGCAGGCCACCGGGTTGGCGGCACGCATGGCCTCCGGACGCAGCCGTGTCATGCGGTTGCTGCGCCGACCCATCGGTTCCCGCCAGGGCAGGGCGCAGGTGGCCACCAGCGGCAGGCTGGCGGCCAGATCCTCCAGACGTCGCCGGTCCTCCTCGCGGTTGAGCAGAGGCACCCAACGGGCCCGGTGGGGATATCCCTCGCCTTTGCTCAGTTCCATCTGGGGAATCCAGCGCCCCCGGGCCACAAGGCTGAGGGCCCAGCGCTGCAGGTGGCTCCACCAGCGCAGCTCATCGGCCAGGTCTGGATTCCGTCCTGACAGGGGAAGGCGTGAGAGCCACTCCGTGGCGGCAGAGGGCTCGACAGCGAGGCCCTGGACTTGCCACGGCCACCATTCTGTCTGTTTCGGAATCGGCTCTCCGGCCTGCATCGGCAGACCGGTCCAGATGGGCTCTTCGGGCGCTGGTTCGGCCGTTTTGCTGCGGCTCTTGCGGGGTTTTACCGTGCGACTGGGCAGGGTGAGGCAGGCGGTGGCATCGATGCTGCCGCCTGGCAACAGGTCGCGTTCCTGAAGCCAGGCCTTGAGGTCGTCGGGTTCCAGGGTGAACGGGTGCAGCGCCGGAGTTAGCCCGGGGCCCTCTGGTGTCGCCACCCGCCAGGTGTCAGCCCAAATGAGCAGTGCCGGTTGGCCGGAACTGCCAGAGGTACGGATGGCGGGAAGCCAGGTGGCGTGCAGCAGGCTCATGGCCGCGACGCGGGCAGGAAGCGGTGGGTGCCGTGGAGCAGGACAGCACTGCCGATCAACGGCAGCCAAGCCTGGAGGAGCTCCAGTACCAATGATGCCAGAGCGTCTGCCTGCCAGTTGTCGAGCGTTAGGGGTAGGCCAAGGCTCCGCACACCGCAGATCGCCCCCACCAGGCCGGCCTGCAGGTGACTGTCATTGGGATCGACGCGTTGCAGGTGGAAGGCCAGCAGTCCATAGAACAGCCCACAACCCCCGGAACGGACGGCGTCCTCCAGGCCCCAGACCAGACCAAGCAGGGCAGCGCCGAGACCGGCGAGCAGGGCCCATCCGATCGACTGCAGCCGCAGTCGGGCGCGGACGTCGGCGTCATCGGGCTGGGCAGGCAAGGGTGCCGGCGGCTCTCAGGCGATCATGACCGCTGGATCCCCATTTCCTCCCATGGCCGCCGCCGCATCGTCGTCTTCTGCAGCGTCTGCCCCCCGCAGCGGGGAGGACATCCGCGAGGCCTTTCTCAACTTTTATGCCGAGCGCGGCCATCAGCGCATGGCCAGCGCCTCGTTGATTCCAGAGGATCCGACGGTGCTGCTCACCATCGCCGGCATGCTGCCCTTCAAGCCGGTGTTTCTCGGGCAGCAGCAACGGCCGGCTCCACGGGCCACCAGTTCGCAGAAGTGCATCCGCACCAACGACATCGAGAACGTGGGCCGCACGGCTCGGCATCACACATTTTTTGAGATGCTCGGCAACTTCTCGTTTGGGGATTACTTCAAGCAGCAGGCGATTGAGTGGGCCTGGGAACTCAGCACCCAGGTGTATGGCATTGATCCCAGGAATCTGGTGGTGAGTGTGTTCCGGGAGGACGACGAAGCCGAACAGATCTGGCGGGATGTGGTGGGGGTGAATACCAAACGGATCATCCGCATGGATGAAGCCGACAACTTCTGGGCCTCTGGCCCCACTGGCCCCTGTGGCCCTTGCTCGGAGATCTACTACGACTTCAAGCCCGAGCTGGGGGATGACGGCATCGATCTCGAGGACGACGACCGTTTTATCGAGTTCTACAACCTGGTGTTCATGCAGTACAACCGCGACGCCGAGGGCAACCTCACGCCGCTGGCCAACCGCAACATCGACACCGGCATGGGCCTCGAGCGGATGGCACAGATCCTGCAGAAGGTTCCCAACAACTACGAAACCGATCTGATCTTTCCGTTGATTCAGGCGGCGGCGGATCTGGCGTGTGTCGACTACGCGCAGCTCGACGACAAGGGCAAAACGTCGTTGAAAGTGATCGGTGACCACAGCCGTGCGGTCACTCAGTTGATCTGCGATGGCGTGACCGCCAGCAACCTGGGCCGCGGCTACATCCTGCGGCGGCTGCTGCGCCGGGTGGTCCGCCATGGCCGCCTCCTTGGCATCGACAAGCCGTTCCTGGTGACCATGGGGGAAGCGGCGATTGACCTGCTGAAAGGGGCTCACCCGGGCGTGATCGAACGGCAGGAGGTGATCCTGGCCGAACTCCAACGTGAGGAGGCGCGTTTCCTCGAGACGCTCGAGCGGGGCGAAAAGCTGCTGGCGGAGGTGCTAGCCAGCAGGCCAACGCAGATCTCCGGCGCCCAGGCCTTTGAGCTCTACGACACCTACGGCTTTCCCCTGGAGCTCACCCAGGAAATTGCAGAAGAGCAGCGCATCACGGTGGACCTTGATGGCTTTGAGGTGGCGATGGAGGAACAGCGTCAGCGGGCCAAGGCCGCGGCGGTGAGCATTGACCTCACCCTGCAGGATGCGATCGAGCAGGTGGCTGGTGATCAGCCCGCCACCGCGTTCAAGGGCTACGACGCCCTGGATCACCCCAGCACGGTGCAGGCGTTGGTGGTGAACGGGGCGCCGGCCTCAACGGCGTCGGCTGGAGATGTCGTGCAGGTGGTGCTCGACAGCACCCCCTTCTACGGCGAAGGCGGTGGCCAGGTGGGGGATCGCGGATCGCTCAGTGGTGTCGACGTGATCGTGGCCATCGACTCCGTGAGTCGCAGCCGCGATGTGTTCGTGCATTCCGGACGGATGGAACGCGGTCATCTGGCCGTGGGAGACACCGTCAATGCCCAGGTGGATCGGAGCTGCCGGCGTCGGGCCCAGGCCAATCACACCGCTACGCATTTATTGCAGGCTGCGCTCAAGCAGGTGGTGGATCCAGGAATTGGCCAGGCGGGCTCTTTGGTCGACTTCGACCGGCTGCGCTTCGACTTCCATTGCCCGACGGCGGTCACGGCTGAGCAATTGGCGCAGATCGAAACGTTGATCAACGGCTGGATCGCTGAGGCCCACTGCCTCGAGGTGCAGGAGATGGCGATTGATCAGGCCAAGGCGGCTGGTGCCGTGGCGATGTTTGGCGAGAAGTATGCCGATGTGGTGCGTGTGGTCGACGTGCCCGGTGTGTCGATGGAGCTCTGCGGCGGTACCCATGTGGCCAACACCGCCGAGATCGGCCTGTTCAAAATCGTTGCGGAAAGTGGCGTCGCTGCCGGCATCCGCCGGATTGAAGCTGTCGCTGGCCCGGCCGTTCTCGCTTATCTGAACGAGCGCGATGCGGTGGTGAAACAGCTGGGGGATCGTTTCAAGGCCCAGCCGGCCGAGATCGTTGACCGGGTGACGGCGTTGCAGGAGGAGCTCAAGGCCACCGGCAAGGCGCTGGCAGCGGCGCAGGCGGAGCTGGCTGTGGCCAAGGCCGGAGCTCTGGCTGCCAAGGCCGAGGCCGTGGGTGAGTTCCAGCTGCTGGTGGAACGCCTCGACGGCGTTGAAGGTGCCGGTTTGCAGGGGGCAGCCCAGAGCCTTGCCGATCAGCTTGGGGATGGTGCGGCCGTGGTGATCGGCGGTCTGCCAGATCCCGGCGACCTGGGCAAGGTGATCCTGGTGGCGGCCTTCGGCAAGCAGGTGATCGCCGCCAAGCTCCAGGCTGGCAAGTTCATCGGTGGCATCGCCAAGCAGTGCGGCGGCGGCGGCGGCGGCCGCCCGAACCTGGCCCAGGCCGGGGGGCGCGATGGTGCTGCCCTGCCTGGTGCCCTTGCGGCCGCTCGCTCAGAGTTGGCGGCAGCGTTGCCTCAGTCTTGAAGGTACGTGGTTTGGCGCAGGCTGCTTTCGAGGTGGTCCAGCAGCCGTCGTGATTCGTCGATGCGGAGCTGGCCGTCGTTGATGGCCGCCTCCGCCGCCACCCGCAACCGCTCCAGCAAAACCCGGGGGTCGTGCTCCATGGCCTCCAGCACATCGGCATTGGTGTCACCCCGCACGACGTGATCAATGCGATAGCTACCGCCCGGGCTGAGGCGAATGTGCACGGCATTGGTGGTGCCGAACAGGTTGTGCAGATTGCCCATCACCTCTTGGTATGCCCCGCTGAGAAACAGGCCGATCAGATAAGGGTTGTTGTCGTCGAGCTCGTGGAGCTCCAGCAACTGTTTGGGTTGTCCATCTCCGATGAAGCGATCCAGTCGTCCATCGGAATCGCATGTGAGATCGGCGAGGTTGGCCAGTCGGGTGGGCCGTTGATTCAGCTTCTGGATGGGCACCACCGGAAACAGCTGATCGATGGCCCAGGTGTCGGGTGCTGAGCGAAAGATCGACAAGTTGGCGTAATAGGTTCCCGCCAGCGCTTTGCTAAGTGCTGCCAGTTCTTCCGGGATGGCTTGTTCCTTCGGGAGCCGTTGGGCGATGGCATCAGCGCAGGCCCACGTCAGTTGTTCTGCTGAGGCGCGGTCGGGGAGACCCATGTACCCGAGCCGGAACGCGGCGAGCGCATCCTGCTTGAACTTCAAGGCATCGTTCCAGGCTTCCTGCAGCCGCACCAACTGCGCGTCTGCCGTCCCCGATAACTCTTGAATGGTGACGAGGGTGTCCCGCAGGTTGCGAACAGTGAGTGGTTCGTCTCCACTGGCGTTGGGAATTGATGCCGAGAGTGCGCTGCTGCCCAGGACGTCGAACACCAGCAAGGAGAAATGGCTGGCAATGGCGCGGCCGCTTTCGCTCACCAGCGTGGGTACGGCAACAGCATTGGGCTCACAGCATTCCCGCACCGTGGCCACCACGTCGTTGGCGTAGTTCTGCAGCGAATAGTTGGTGGAGGCCGCCGATGCGGTACGGCTGCCGTCGTAATCGATGCCGAGTCCACCGCCCACATCCAGGAACCCCATCGGGGCCCCCAGTCGGGTGAGCTCCACATAGATCTGCCCCGCCTCCTGGAGAGCGTCCTTGAGAACGGCGATGTCGTTGATCTGGCTGCCGATGTGGAAGTGCAGCAGACGTAGATCGGGGAGCAGGTTGCTCTCCCGCAGCCGCTCCACGGTTGCCAATAACTCGGGAATGGAGAGACCGAATTTGGCCTTGTCGCCAACGGAACTGCCCCAACGCCCTGTGCTGCGGCTGGAGAGCTTGGCCCGCACGCCGATGTATGGGGCTGCTCCCAGGCTCTTGCTGGCTTCAATAATCCGGTCGACTTCGTCCGGCTGTTCAATCACCACCACCGGCTGCCGTCCCAGACGTCGCGCCAGGATTGCGGTTTCGATGTACAGCCGATCCTTGTAGCCGTTGCAGATCAACAACGCCTCCGGGTCATCCAGCAGCGAGAGAGCGATCAGTAGCTCCGCCTTGCTGCCAGCTTCCAGTCCGAAGTTCCAGCGCTTGCCACAGATCACCAACTCTTCCACCACATGGCGTTGTTGGTTGCACTTCACTGGGAAGACCCCCTGGTAGCGACCCGTGTAGCTGTACTGAGCGATTGCCCGTTCGAACGCTGCATGCAGCCGCTCGAGACGGTCTTCCAGGATGTCGTCGAAACGGATCAGCAGCGGCAGTCCGAGGTTGCGACCTCGCAGTTCTGACACCAGTTCGACCAAATCCAGGCTGCCGCCGCGTTCGCCTTGCGGTTGAACGCTGATATGGCCACGTCCATTGATGGTGAAGTAAGGCTCGCCCCAGCGGTCCAGCCCATAGAGCGCTGCGCTGTCTTGGATCGACCAGCCTTCGCTGTCAGCCACCTGCACTCGCCTGGGTTTAAGCGGAATCTAGGGACATCTCAGCTCTGGCCCATGGCCTGTACTTGCCAAGCGGGGTGGCCAGCACTGACGATGGCGGCGCTTTTCATTCATACCAATCCATGGCCGAACGCACGTTCATCGCCATCAAGCCCGACGGCGTCCAGCGCGGTCTGGTAGGCGAGATCCTCGGCCGCTTTGAGCGCAAGGGATTCAAGCTGGTGGGTCTGAAGCAGATCAC
This sequence comes from Parasynechococcus marenigrum WH 8102, assembly GCF_000195975.1. Lineage (GTDB taxonomy): Bacteria > Cyanobacteriota > Cyanobacteriia > PCC-6307 > Cyanobiaceae > Parasynechococcus > Parasynechococcus marisnigri. The sequence goes on along the minus strand of NC_005070.1, from coordinate 2,262,678 downwards.
CCCAAGCCGCGCCCTCGCCGAGCAGCACTACGGCGTCCATAAGGAGCGTCCCTTCTTTGCCGGTCTGGTCGATTTCATCACCTCCGGTCCTGTGGTGGCGATGGTGTGGGAAGGCGATGGTGTTATCGCCAGCGCTCGCAAGCTGATCGGTGCCACCAAGCCCCTCGAGGCTGAGCCCGGCACCATCCGTGGTGATCTGGCCGTCAACATCGGCCGCAACGTCATCCACGGTTCTGACGCACCGGAAACCGCTGAGTTCGAAATTGGTCTGTGGTTCGACGCTGCTGAATTAAACGATTGGACGCCTTCTGATCAGACCTGGCGCGTTGAAGCCTGATCGATCTCAGGCTTGCTGAAACGGTTCCAGCGGAATGCCCCCAGCAATGTCGTCATGGCGTTGTTGGGGGATTGTTCTGTGATGGCATCAGCGGTCAGTTCCGCGGTGATCGCTGCAAGGAGAACACCGTTTCGGTGATGTCCACAGGCCAGCCATAAGCCTGGTGTCGGACCAGGGCCGAGCAGGGGGCCTTCGTCGGGTGTGCAGGGCCGGAATCCCCACCACCGCTCCATGGGCGGCCAGTGCGTGGCCATTGGTAACAATGACTCGATACCGGCTTGCAGTTGTTTCTGTCCCGCAGGAGTGAGGCCACCAGCAAACCCTGTTTCGACTTCGCTGGTGGCTCCCACCACGATCAGGCCGTCTTCTCTTGGCACGAGATAAGTCCCTGGGCCAAAGATGACCCGCTTCAACGCTTCCCGCGGAGCTTGTAAGGACAGCATCTGTCCTTTCACGGGAAAGACGGGGAGTTCCGAAAGCAACTGACGACTCCAGGCACCGCTGCAGAGCACGGCTTGATCGCAGGGGAGTTGCTGCGTGTCTCCCTGGGCGGTCATCAGAGTGACGTGAGTTATTGAGCCATGGGGGCCGCGCGTCATGGATCGCACCTCCGCCCCCTCCAGAAATCGCACCCCAAGCGAGACGCAGGCGCGTTCCAGGGCGCGCATGAGCTGCCGGCGGTTGTCGATCTGGCCGTCTTGATCGAATAAAAGACCACTGGACCAGCTGGGGCCGATTCCAGGGAGTTCCCGCTCCAGCCCGGCTCTATCGAGCTTCATTCCGGCAGTGGCCGTGGGGTATTGAGCTCGTTCTTCGTCGCTGCGAAACGGAACCACGATGCCGCAGGCTCTTAGCCCGCAGCTCAGGCCGCTGTCCATTTCAATCTGCGCAACCCAACGCGGGATGAGCTTGAGACTGGCCTGCCCCAGTTGCAGCAGCGACCCTGACAGCCCCTCGGCATGGGGCGCGAGCATCCCAGCAGCTACGAATCCCGCTGCTTCACTGCGGTTGCGGCTGATCACCTGAACAGCCGTCCCGCGCCGGGCCAGCTGGTGGGCCACCGCCAAACCCATCAGGCCGCCACCCAGGATGAGGGTTGGTCGTTGGTCGGTCCGATTCAACGGATTCATGGCTGAGCTGATGGTCTCGACAAGGGCGTTCCAAAGCCCCTCCTTTCCATAGGATCACTCAGACAGACTCATTGCCTTGATGGCCGCAGCAGAACCTGCTTGGGAAGCCGTGATTGGCCTGGAAACCCACGTACAGCTGGGGACCGACAGCAAGATCTTCACCGCCGCTTCCACAGCCTTCGGTGATGACCCCAACACTCACATCGACCCGGTGGTGTGTGGTCTGCCCGGGACGCTGCCGGTGCTCAATCAAAAGGTGCTCGAGTACGCCGTGAAGGCGGCGATGGCGTTAAACCTCAATATTGCTGAGCACAGCAAGTTCGACCGCAAGCAATATTTCTATCCGGATCTACCGAAGAACTACCAGATTTCTCAGTACGACGAGCCGATCGCGGAAGAGGGCTGGATCGAGGTGGAGGTCGCAGAAAAAGGCAAGGACACCTATCTCAAAAAGATCGGCATTGAGCGCCTTCATATGGAGGAGGACGCCGGCAAGTTGGTTCATGCCGGCAGCGACCGCCTCGCCGGTTCGACCCACTCCCTGGTGGACTACAACCGCGCTGGAGTGGCGCTGGCGGAGATCGTCAGCAAGCCGGATCTGCGCACCGGTCGTGAGGCGGCGGAATACGCCTCCGAAATTCGCCGAATCATGCGTTATCTCGGCGTATCCGACGGGAATATGCAGGAGGGCTCCCTGCGTTGCGACGTCAACATCTCCGTGCGTCGGGGTCCGGATGCTCCCTTCGGCACGAAGGTGGAGATCAAGAACATGAATTCGTTCTCTGCCATCCAAAAGGCCTGCGAGTACGAGATCAAACGCCAGATCAAGGCCTATGAGACCGGTGAGCCGATCGTGCAGGAGACCCGCCTCTGGGATGAGGGCAAGCAGCTCACCAAGAGCATGCGAAGCAAGGAAGGCGCAAGCGATTACCGCTATTTCCCTGACCCTGACTTAGGCCCCATTGAGGTGAGCGTTGATCAGCGCGAGGCCTGGCGCTCGGAGTTGCCGGAACTACCCGCTGTAAAGCGCCACCGCTACGCAGATGACCTGGGCCTTTCCCAGTACGACGCCCGTGTGCTCACCGATGAGCGCCCGATGGCGGATTACTTCGAGGCGGTGGTGGCTGCCGGTGCGGACGCCAAGCTTTCCGCCAACTGGATCACGGGTGACATCGCAGCCCATGTGAACAGCAACCGGCTCAGTTATGCGGAGCTGCCTTTTCGGCCCGAACAGCTGGCCGAGATGGTGCAGTTGATCGATGGCGGCAAGATCAGCGGCAAGATTGCCAAGGAGATCCTTCCCGAATTGCTGGAGAAGGGCGGCTCACCCAAAGCGATCGTTGATGAGCGTGGACTCGGAATGATCAGTGATCCCGCAGCGCTTCAAGCAATTGTGGATGAGCTATTAGCTGCCCACCCCGATGAGGTGAAGGCCTTCCGAGGCGGTAAAAACAAGCTGCAGGGTTTCTTCGTTGGGCAACTGATGAAGAAAACTGGCGGCAAAGCCGATCCCAAGCTGGCCAATCAGATTCTTAGTAAGAAACTCAAGGGTTAAGTGACGGTGGCCATTTCCCCCCTAGCTTGAGCTCAGGCTTAGGTGCAACCCCGCTCTTTATGGAGGTTTTGCCACGTTTCGCATCCAACCCTTTTCGCTTGCTGACAACGCCTGCGCCGTTGCAGCAGGCGTTGGATCAGGAGTATGCGCAGATGGACTTTCAGCCGGTTCAGGAAAAGCTTGAGCGCGATCCCGGATATCAGGCCGATGTAATTGCTGGAATCTCTTCGGTGCGATCCAGAACTCCGGATCTGCGTTATGCGCCGATGTCCGAGGGCTTGATGGGGCTGGCCTATGCACAACTGACTCCACTGATGGAGGAATGGGCCGGTCAGCCGTTGGAGCGTAGCTTCGGCTACGGCGTGCGCAGTTACGGGCCTGGCTCCTGGCTGCATATGCACCGTGATCGGGTGGACACTCATGTGGTGAGTTGCATTGTGCACGTGGCAGATCAATCCAACATTCCCTGGGCGTTGGATTTCGTCGACCATGAAGCTGAGCATCACCAGGTTTTATTTAATCCCGGTACAATGCTCTTTTATGAGAGTCTTTGCCCGCACGGCCGGGCCTCAGAGTTTGACGGAAACTTTTATCGCAATATGTACTTTCATTGGCGCCCCAAAGTGTGGAACCCGGGGCTCTATCAGGATCTAGCATGTAAATTTGCCAATGTTGAAGAGGCGCGAAAAAGCAATCAGCAGCTGAAGGACATCGCGTCTATTCCTGAAACTTGGCGTGAGTGGCTACGTCTCAATCAGGAACGGGGATGTGACCGTGAAGGCATGCTTGAGCGAGCCATGGCCCATGGTTTTTCGCGTCAGGCCCTGGAGCAGGTGCTCGACGCTTCAAGAGTGTCATTATCCGTCGCCACTCCGGTTCAGTCGGCTCCAACGACCCGATCCAATTTTCTTGAATGGTTTGAAGCACCACTCACCCGCCCGGAGCATCAACCGCGGGCCTGGCGTCTGGATACGCCGCTGGCGCAGGTCTATGAGCTGCCGGGTCTTCTGCACAGGGACGAGTGCGATGAGGTGATGGAGGCGATCAACGGTTCTCTGCAACCATCCACGGTGACCCGGGGCGCCAGCGACTACCGCACCAGTCGCACGTGCCATCTGCGTCAGAACCATCCGGAGCTGGCGGAACGGTTGGATGAACGGTTCGCTGCGTTGCTAGGGGTGGACTCCGGCCTTTCGGAACCCATCCAGGGCCAACGCTATGACCCTGGTGAGTATTTCAAGGAGCACACCGATTGGTTCGGGCCCGGTACCAAGGAATTCACCGAACACACTGCCTGCGGGGGCCAGCGCACTTGGACGTTGATGGTCTATCTCAATGCCGTTGAACGCGGCGGTGAGACCTGCTTCAAGCGCCTTGGGCGCTGTTTCACCCCGGCGCCAGGTTTGGCATTGGCCTGGAACAATCTGCAGGCCGATGGCACCCCCAATCCCTTCACATTGCATGAGGCAATGCCGGTGGAAGTCGGCAGCAAATGGGTGATCACCAAGTGGTTCCGTCAGCGCGCAGGCCGCAACGACTAACCGCTGCCAGCAAGTCATTGACTCCGCCGCTGTTGTCGATCACGCAATCGGCTCGATCCCGCTTGCGGGCAATGGGCCATTGAGCCTGCAGGCGATTCTGTGCCTCGTTCTTGGTCAGCCCATCTCGTTGGATCATCCGCTCCAGTTGTTGTTTCGGTGTGCAGTCCACCAGCCAGATTTCGCTGCATAGAACGTCCAATCCCGCTTCGAACAGCAAGGGGATCATCAGCACCACCACCGGCTCATCCCTCAGCTCCGCCAGTTCGTGTTGGAAGCGTTCCCTCACGACGGGATGGATCAAGGCTTCGAGCCAGCGGCGTTGGTCTGGATCGCTGAACACGATTCGGCCAAGGGCTTTGCGGTCTAGATCGGCAGCAGTGCCGACTGCCGCGCCAAAGTGGTGCGCCACCGCTTGCGATGCAGCTGTGTTCGGAGCAAGGGCATCGCGGGCGTATTGATCGGCATCGAGCACAGGCCAGCCCCTCGCCTCGAGCAAACGGCCAACGCTGCTTTTGCCGCTGGCAATACCACCAGTGAGGCCGATGCGGCGCTGCATGCTGCCGAAGGAGGATGGTTCCAGTTTCCCTCGGCTGTGCGATGCAATCCCCCTGGCAATTGGTCTCGGGAGGTGTCACCTCCCCCCAGGGCTTCCAGGCTTCGGGGATTGCTGCGGGTCTGAAACCCTCCGGCAAGTTGGACATGGCGCTGTTGCTGGCGCCGGAGCAGGCGGTCTGCGCTGGCAGCTTCACCACCTCCGTTGTGCGTGCGGCGTGCGTTGATCTCTGCGCTGAGCGTCTGGCTGCCAATGGGGGCCAGGCCAGGGCTGTACTGATTAATTCGGGGCAGGCGAATGCCTGTACTGGTGATCGAGGTCTAATCGACAGTCAGCGGGCTACTCAGGCCCTTGCTGATCAGCTTGGACTCGATGCAGAGGCTCTGCTGATTTGTTCCACCGGTGTGATCGGGGTGCCGATCCCCATGCCGAAGCTGTTGGCGGGGTTGGATCCCCTTGTCGCCGCGTTGTCGGCCACCGGCGGTGAAGCCGCGGCAACGGCGATTCTCACCACCGATCTCGTCAGCAAGCAGGTGGCGCTGGAGGCCGAGCTGGGGGGCCGCCGCGTCCGCATTGGCGGCATAGCCAAGGGGTCAGGAATGATTCACCCCGACATGGCCACAATGCTGGGTTTTTTCAGTTGTGACGCTGGCCTTGATCCGTCGATCTGGAAGGCGATGGTGGGGCAGGCGGTTCAGCGCTCCTTCAACGCCATCACCGTCGATGGCGACACCAGCACGAACGACACAGTGCTGGCCTTTGCCGCTGGAGATCCCTTGGATTCTGTGCACCATGCGGCCTTGGAGCAGGGATTGACCGAGGCGATGCAGCACCTGGCCAAGGCCATTGCCCGTGATGGCGAGGGGGCGACCTGTCTGATTGAGGTGCAGGTGGAGGGAGCCCTCGATGAGCCGTCAGCGCAGCGGGTAGCCCGCACCATCGTTGGTTCCTCGTTGGTGAAGACGGCCGTGCACGGGCGGGATCCCAACTGGGGCCGGATCGTCGCTGCCGCTGGTCGTTCCGGTGTTCCGTTCGATCCGGAGCAGGTTGCGCTCTGGATTGGTCCGCATCAGCTGATGCAGTCGGGGCAGCCGCTTTCCTTTGATCCTGAGGCGGCGAGCCGTGTGCTTCGTAGCGAGACGGTGCAAATCAGGATCCAGCTGGGGGATGGACCAGGCAACGGTCTTGCCTGGGGCTGCGATTTGTCCGATCAATATGTGCGGATCAACGCCGATTACACCACCTGATCGCAATGTTGGGCGCGTTTGCCATGTAAAAGGCATGGAGTTTTGGCGGTCAAAAAAACGTCTGCCTTGAACGCACGAGAAGTTTCGATCAATGAAATAATAATTCGTTGTGTCTTCTACTGCGCATGAGACGTCCATCTGCGATTCTTGGGCTTTGGTTATGCCGTGTTCGTTGTTGAGGTATTGGACGGATCTGTTTAAGTTGTTCGCTTTTGTGGAATTCATGACCCTAAGTTGGAGGGAAGTGATTCCCTACTTTCATGTGAAAAGTGTGACTATGCTGCCGTGGGTGTTGGTGAGGTTTGCAGTAATCTGTTGGCAATTGCTTGACACAGGCTTGCTCTTTGACTACTTTTAGCGTAATGTTTTAAGTTAAGTTAAATGTCTGGCAAATATTACTTAAAGCCACTATCAAAGTACAGCAAGAAAAATGCAAAAAAAGAGAATAAGTTCAGTAGTTTCAGTCCTGACGAAGATCTCCTTTTAATTGATTATGAGGCTTTCGGCGTTCCCGCGACGGCATCTGTCTATGTTGCCTCATTAAAAAGGGATTTCAAGAAGTCAAAGAAGTCGGATGCTGAGTTTATTTATTATGCCAAGAGTGGCCGTCTTTTTTTCAATGAAAATGGAGTTGTGAAGGGATTTGGAAAAGGCGGAGTTGTTGGGCTTTTTCAAAAGAGTGCTTCTTTGAATTCCAGTAACTTTTTGTTTTCGGATGAAGTACCTCCGCCCCCTGAGCCAGTAACGACCCTCGAGCCAATAACGCCTCCTGAGCCAATAACGCTCCCTGAGCCAGTAACGCCAGCTCCCCCCACTGCGCCAAAGGATGGGCTCTTCGCTAATGGGCCGCGGCCTCCGCAATTGTCTGTGCAGGATTTTTCCGGGGCGATCAGCGTGGGTGGGGAAGTTGACCGCTTTCCAGTCTCCAGTTCGACTGGAGATGTCGTGAAGCTGTCCGTGGACGCGGCCGAGGATACAAATCCGTTGGTGCGCCTGGTTGATGCAGGTGGTCGGGTTTTAGATCCTGCCGTGGCATACAACGGCAATTCCGCCTCCACGTCCGGTTATCGCGCCAAGAGTGATGCAATGTTCGCGGAGGTCTATGCCCAACACTCCTTTACGGGCTCCTATACCTTGCAGGTTGAAGGTTATGAGGCGGATGTTGCGCTGCGTTCTATCCCCCAGGATCTGTTGATTGTTCTGGACCAAGAGGTAATGGATACCGCTGATCACTATGCATCCCTTTATCTCTACTCCGATGATGGACTGATTTATGTCTCGTTCGGCTCCGGTCTCACGGCTGAAACGAAGCGTTGGTGGGAGGACGTTCTCGCTGCTACAGATGGCTTGATTGAACCTGAATTTGTCATTGTCCCGCAGGATCATCCAAAATCTCAGTTGGTGCTGAACCAAACATCGGCGTCAGAGGTTAGTGATGGCGCAGCCGGGATTTACCAAAGCCCCAGCACCACTTGGTCTGAATTGGCCGATGAAAGTCAGTACAACTATCGCCGTGTTGAGCAGCAAGGAACCATCAACCTGTCAGCGGGTGCTTACACCCAAGCCTCCCGCTATGCCGGATCCCGCGAAGCGGGTTGGAAAAGCACCGCCTTTCATGAGTTCGGGCATGCCTTAGGTCTGGAGCATCCCCACGACGACTCCGATGGCGATGTTGATGCCGACATTGATACCAATGGCACGGTGATGTCGTACGTGAAGGAACAGGATGCTGACGGTGATCCTGGATATACCGATCTTGATATCAGAGCGCTTCAGTTTGTTTATGGATCGGAGAGCGGCGTATCAACGCCATCACCTTTGGTTGATAGTCCTCTTTTGATTGAGAGTCGAGAATTTGATTTGTCTCAACGCTGGAAAGCTCCCAAGCTGCTGGCGGATTGGGTTGGTGGCGATCGTGTTGTGGAACCTCGTTCAGGTTTGGAAACAAAGATTCTGCAATTGACACGAGAAGATGGTGATGTCTCCAACGCCTCGAGAATATGGTTGGACTTCACTTTCTCCCCTGATACAAAGAATTGGGATTCTTTAGAAGGCTATTCTGAAGATTTTCATGATGTCTTAGTTCTTGGTAATTCCGTCACGTTTGAGCCGGGTGAGGCCACTGCATTGTTTGAGTTGCCCGTTGTGGCTGGAAGCCAAGCGGAGGGTGAGGAGTGGGTTGATGTTGTTGTGCGGCCGGAATACCCCAGTCACTACAGTGATATTCCTTTGGATTCATTGCGGCTGACCATTATTGATGCGCTGTAAATCAAAGATTTGCTCCATTTCATTGCGGATAGATTGTGCTGTCATCTCATTCTGCTTTTGCCTATAAGTGCTTGGCCTTAGGTTGTGACCGCGAGGCAAGTTAATCGCCTTTTTGAGGCGGTTTGTAGTTATTCCCATATCCCATATGTATTTCGCCTGAGATTCGTTTGGCGGAATGAGCGTCATTCCTTTTGTCTGTCACTTCGGTCTTCGTTGGTCATGTTGACCTTGTGTTGTCTGAGAAATTCCGATCCGGCTCGACGCACTGGTGGAATGATTGAAGCGGATTGTGTGAGGTCTAAAGTGGTTATATGACGACTCTTCTCGGTCGAATTGTCAGGGTTCGATTTGTTTTTCTGTGGTGATACGAGAGGAAAAAGTTGAATTGATCGGGTCTGGATTGTTGCTCCACGGGCTCTGTTGCGCGACTTTCACTTGGCCTACATCGAGAAGGCTGCGAAAATAAACTCATGACACACGAATCCGAGCACAGCAAAGTTCAGGCCGAGCCGGCTCAGGCTCGACGCCCCCGTTTTTGGGTTGGTCCACTCCTGGTGGGGTGTTGCTTCTCTTTGGGCTACGGCATCACCCACAGGGTGGTGACTCTGCAGGCCAACCCCGAGCCCCCAAGCCAGCCGGAACCCTTCGTTCGCCAAGAGTTTCCTGGTCAATCGCTGGCGTCGTTGCGCCGCTCGTCCGGTGGTACGGGCTCCTTGGTTGTCGATGTTGCCGCCATCGAAGCCAAGGCAGAGGCGGAGCGTCAGGCCAAAGCCAAGGCCGAAGAGCAGGCCCGCCTTCAGGCGGAGCTTGCCCGTAAGGAGGAGCTGGCATTACGGGCGCCGCTGCCGGACCCCAGTTGGACGGCCCCGGAATGGACGGAACCTGATCAACCTTTCCCGGAGGAGTCGCAGTCTCTGCCTGCCGCCTCGATCGACCCACTGGTGGATCCATCGGTTGACCCGTTCAATCCCATCGATCCATTACTCGAGGTATCGAACCCTGAGGTGACCCTTGATCAGAACGACTATTTCGTTCCGATTGAGCCGATTCCGGCGCCAACTCCATAACTCAATTCACCCGGCGGATCTGCCAGAGTTTCGTCGTACTCGAGGCGCACATGGGGTCTTCGGAAGCATTCATCCGTGCAACCGTCAACCGAATCAGCGCTCGCCTTGGACATGGCTTAGCGGATGCGGCAGCAGAGATTGCTGTTCTGGCGCAGGATGCGCCAGAACGCCTCCGTCGGGAGTGGGAGTTGTTTCAGGAAGAGGTTCAGGCGGAAGCCCAGCGGTTGGAACATGGCGATGCCCCTGCCTCTCGATCACCGGGCTCTGACGTTGAGCTCTCTGAGACGACGACCGAATCCAAGCCGAGCTCTCCGCAGGACCTGGTTGATCGCCTGCGCGCCTCGGTGGCTGAGATCAACAGGGTCCTAGAGGCTCGCTCCTGATGAGCCGCATGTTGCGGGGGCTGCGCATCTGGCGCGCCGTCCTCACTTTCCTGCTGTTCCTTTGGTGGGATAGCCAGGCCTGGACCTATCGAGGTGGACCCACCCCGGAACGCCGTGCTGCCCGGCAGCAACGGCGGGCCCGCTGGTTGACAGCTGAGTTGCTTCAACTGGGGTCGGCCTTTATCAAATTTGGCCAGTTGCTCTCAGCGCGACCCGACATCCTTCCCGCCGGTTGGGTGGCAGAGCTTGCATCCCTGCAGGACAGCGTGCCCGCTTTCCCGTTTGAACAGGTGCAGACCGTGCTGGAGGAGGAGCTCGGCCCCCGTTGCGCTGAGGTGATTGATCTCGATCCGGTGCCTTTGGGAGCCGCGTCCCTCGCACAGGTGCATCGGGCCAGCCTTCGCAGTGGCCGTCAGGTGGTGCTGAAAATCCAACGTCCCGGGCTCGACACCCTCTTCCGCTTGGATCTGGAGGTGATGCAGCAGGTGGCTGCGGTGTTGCAGCGCCACCCCAGCTGGGGACGAGGACGGGACTGGCCTGCGATGGCTCGGGAATGCCGCCGGGTGCTGCTGCGGGAACTGGATTTCAGGGTGGAAGCGCAATACGCCGCTCGGTTCCGTCAACAGTTTCTCGATGACGAACGCATTCGTATCCCCGCCGTGATCTGGGAACAGAGCACCCGCCGGGTGCTTTGCCTGGATTACCTACCGGGGATCAAGGTCAACGACCGGGAGGCGCTGGTGGAGGCCGGCGTCGACCCTTCTGCCGTGGCGGAAATCGGGGCCGCCAGTTATCTCAAGCAGCTGGTGCGCTTTGGTTTCTTTCACGCTGATCCCCATCCCGGAAACCTGGCGGTGGCCAGCGACGGTGCTCTCATCTACTACGACTTCGGGATGATGGGGTTGTTGTCGGATGGTCTGCGCCGTCGTCTTGGGTCGATGGTGAGAGCAGCTGCTGCACGCGATTCAGCCGCGCTGGTGGATGAGATGCAGGCGGCAGGTGTGATCTCCAAAGAAATTGATGTGGGCCCGGTGCGCCGGTTGGTGCGTCTGATGCTGAATGAAGCCCTCACACCTCCTTTCAGCAGCAATGTGATCGACAAGCTTTCCGGTGACCTCTACGACCTCGTGTACGGCCAGCCGTTTCGTCTGCCGGTGGAGCTGATCTTCGTAATGCGGGCATTGTCCACTTTCGAGGGCGTCGGCCGCAGCCTCGATCCGGCTTTTAGTTTGGTGGGGATCGCTAAGCCTTACCTCCTTCCTCTGATGACGTCGAGCGGATCAGGCTCCAACGACCTGTTCAATGAACTTGGACGCCAGGTTGGAGCGTTGAGCAGTCGTGCTGCTGCCCTTCCACGCCGTCTGGACGAGAGCCTTGAGCGGTTGGAGCAGGGTGATCTGCAGCTGCAGGTGCGACTGGGTGAATCCGATCGCCAGTTCCGCCGAATGACCCTGGCGCAGCAATCGATCGGTCAGTCGGTACTGCTGGGTTGCTTGGCACTCTCCGCCGCCATTGTTGGTGCCAGCGTGCGACCTCTCTGGGCTCTGCTTCCTGCAGCAGCAGCAGTCCCGGTGGGGATGGGTTGGTTCCAGATGCAGGTGCGCATGCGCCGTGATCAGCGACTGGAGCAACTGCCTGGCTCCAATCGCTGACGACAGGTCTGGTGATCAGGCGTTACCCCGGGGACCCTGGCCCACAGCTCCGGCGTAAACCGCCTGGCTGCCCAGTTCGTCCTCGATCCGTAGGAGCTGGTTGTACTTGGCGACGCGCTCGCTGCGGCTGAGCGAACCGGTCTTGATCTGACCGGCGCGGGTGGCGACGGAGAGGTCGGCGATGGTGGTGTCCTCGGTTTCGCCACTGCGGTGGCTGATCACGCTGGTGTACCCGGAACGCCCAGCCAGATCGATCGCCTGCAGGGTTTCGGTGAGAGATCCGATCTGGTTCACCTTGATCAGGATCGAGTTCGCCGTGCTGTTGTCGATGCCCTGCTGCAGGCGCTTGGTGTTGGTCACGAACAGGTCATCACCCACCAGCTGCACCTTGCCGCCAAGCCGTTCGGTGAGCAGCTTCCAACCCTCCCAGTCGTCTTCCGCCAGGCCGTCCTCGATCGACACGATCGGGAATTTCTCCACCAGCTGCTCCAGCTGGCCGACCATTTCGGCGCTGTCGTAGTTGCCGCCATCAAAGGCATAGCGGCCGTTCTCGAAGAATTCGGTGCTGGCGACATCCAGCGCCAGGGAAATCTGCTCGCCAGGTTTGTAGCCGGCCTTCGTGATCGCCTCCACCAGGATCTCCCCGGCTTCCACATTGCCCAGGTCGGGGGCGAAACCACCCTCATCCCCCACAGAGGTGCTCATGCCCTTGGCTTTGAGCAGACCCTTGAGGGTGTGGAAGACCTCGGTGCCCATGCGCAGAGCCTCGCGGAAGCTGGGGGCTCCGTGGGGCACCAGCATGAATTCCTGGAAATCCAGGCTGTTGGCCGCATGGGCGCCACCGTTGATCACGTTCATCAACGGCACCGGCAGCAGGTTGGCCATCGGTCCGCCAAGGTAGCGGTACAGGGGTAGTCCCAGTCCGTTGGCCGCAGCGCGGGCGGTGGCCATGCTCACCGCGAGAATCGCATTGGCTCCCAGGCTGGATTTGTTGTCGCTGCCGTCCAACTCGAGCATCGCTGCATCCACGGCGGCCTGATCCAGGGCGGAGAGTCCGCACAGGGTTGGCGCGATGCGCTCTTCGATGTGGGTGACGGCCTGGCTGACGCCTTTACCCATGTAACGGTCGCCGCCGTCCCGCAGTTCGTGGGCCTCGTGGGCACCTGTGCTGGCGCCGCTGGGCACGATGGCCCGGCCCATGGCACCACCTTCGAGCAGCACTTCGGCTTCAACGGTTGGGTTGCCGCGGGAATCGAGAACTTCGCGGGCCACGATGGTGTCGATGACGAGGTCGAGCGAATCGATCACGTTGGGCGGGGCATAAACCTGGCGATCTTATGGGTCGCCCCCTGCTCTCGCATTGTGACCGTTGGCACCCGGCCAGAATGCTTAAACGTTCACGTCAGGAAACCGCGCCCCATGCGGATGCTCCACACCATGCTCCGGGTCGGGGATCTGGACCGCTCCATTGCCTTCTACACCGATGTGCTCGGCATGAAGCTGCTGCGCCGCAAGGAGTACCCCAGTGGACGCTTCACCCTGGCCTTCCTGGGTTACGGGCCGGAGTCAGAGCAGACGGTGCTGGAGCTCACCCACAACTGGGACACCAGCTCCTACGAGCTGGGGGATGCCTACGGCCACATCGCCCTCGGGGTAGAAGACATTCGCAGCACCTGTGCCGCCATCAGCGGTAAGGGCGGCCGGGTGGTGCGAGAGCCGGGGCCGATGAAGCATGGTTCCACGGTGATTGCCTTCGTGGAGGACCCTGACGGCTACAAGGTGGAGTTGATCGAGATGTCCTCCCGCGCCGCTGCATGACCGGCACCCCCGCTTCCCGCGGCAGCCTCACCCACGAGCCTGACCGTTTTTCCGATCCCGCCTGGGAGCTGCTGCTGGCTGGTCAGGACATGGCCCGTCGCTGGCGCCACGATCAGCTGGATGTGGAGCATCTGATCCAGGTGCTGTTCAGCGATTCATCCTTCCGTCGCTGGGTGGAGCCGCTGCCGTTGCGCTCTGACGATCTTCTCGATCGCTTGGAGGATGTGCTGGCGGATCAGCCTCCGGCGCGGGGTGATCAGTTGTTCATCGGTGAGGACCTCGAGCAGCTGTTGGAGACCGCCGATCAAGTGCGAGGTCGCTGGGGCGATCGCTCGATTGATGTGCCCCAGCTGATCGTCGCCGTCGGCGCTGATCCCCGCATCGGTGCCGAGTTGTTTGCAGCCCAGGGTCTGGCTGTTGATCGGCTGGAGAGTCTGTTGCGTCAGCCGTCGGTTTCTCCGGCCCCAGCACCACCACCAGTCCCAACCGCAGCATCGGCCCCAGCCCCAACGCCTCGATCAGCTCCTGCCCCCCGCGTGATGGCACCGGAGCCGGAGCCGATGGTTGAACTGGAGCGGGAGCCGTCAGCGCTTGAGGCCTATGGCCGGGATCTGACTGAGGAGGCTGAAGCGGGGTCGCTTGATCCGGTGATCGGTCGCGACAGCGAGATCCGCAACCTGATCAAGGTGCTCTCCCGCCGCAGCAAAAACAACCCGGTGCTGATCGGGGAACCCGGCGTCGGCAAGACGGCCATCGCCGAGCTTCTGGCCCAGCGGATTGTGGCTGGAGAGGTGCCGGATTCCCTGCAGGGGCTGCGACTGATTGCCCTTGACCTTGGCGCCCTGATCGCCGGGGCCAAATTCCGCGGTCAGTTCGAGGAACGCCTGCGCTCAGTGTTGGAGGAGGTGAGTCGCTCGGATTCGGGGGTGGTGCTGTTCATCGACGAGCTCCATACCGTGGTGGGCAGTGACCGCAGCAGCACCGATGCGGGCAGCCTGCTCAAACCCGCCCTGGCGCGAGGGGATCTGCGTTGCATCGGTGCGACGACGCCGGAGGAATACCGGCGGACGGTGGAAAAGGATCCCGCCCTTAACCGGCGCTTTCAGCAGGTGCTGATTCGCGAGCCGGACCTCGAGCTCAGCCTGGAGATCCTGCGCGGCCTGCGGGAGCGCTACGAGCTACACCACGGCGTCACGATCACCGATGAGGCGATTCAGACCGCCAATCGGCTGGCGGATCGCTACATCAGCGACCGTTGCCTGCCGGACAAGGCGATTGATCTGATTGATGAGGCGGCGGCCCAGCTGAAGATCGAAGTCACCTCCAAACCCCAAGTGGTGGAGGAGGCTGAAGCGGATCTTCGGCGGGTGGAACTGGCGCTGCTGGCGGCGGAAGAGGCACCGGAAGAGGAGCGGATTCAGCTGCAGCGTCAACGTTTGGAGGTGTCCTCCCGCCTGGACGACCTACGCCGCCGATGGCAGGAAGAGCGCACGCAGTTGGAGGAGCTTGGCCAGTTGCTGCAGCAGGACGAAGACCTGCGTCACGCCATCGCTGAAGCGGAACGGGAGGGCGCTCTCGAGGAGGCGGCTCGGTTGCAGTACGACCAGCTGCACACTGTTCAACAGCGGCGGGAGGCGTTGGAAGCCAGTCAGGCTGAGGCGCAGTCAGCGGGTACAGCGCTGCTGCGGGAACAGGTGGAAGCGGGAGACATCGCTGATCTGGTGGCCCGTTGGACCGGTATTCCGGTGCAGCGCCTCTTGGCGGGCGAACGCCGCAAGCTGCTGGCCCTGGAAAGTCACCTGTCCGAGCGGGTCATCGGCCAGGTGGAAGCGGTGGCCGCCGTCGCGGCAGCGATCCGGCGGGCGCGGGCCGGGATGAAGGATCCCCGCCGTCCTGTGGGTTCGTTCCTGTTCCTTGGCCCGACGGGGGTCGGCAAAACGGAGTTGGCCAAAGCGCTGGCCACCTCCCTGTTCGATGAGGAGGAGGCGCTGGTGCGCCTCGACATGAGCGAGTTCATGGAGCGCAACGCCTCCGCGCGTTTGATCGGTGCACCACCGGGCTATGTCGGATACGAGGAGGGGGGGCAGCTCACGGAGGCGGTGCGTCGGCGCCCCTACGCCGTGCTGCTGCTGGATGAGGTGGAAAAGGCTCACCCGGATGTGTTCAATCTGCTGTTGCAGGTTCTCGACGATGGCCGCCTCACCGATTCCCAGGGACTGACCGTTGATTTCCGCCACACCGTGGTGGTGATGACCAGCAACCTGGCCAGTCCGGTGATCCTTGAACACGCCCGTTCCGGCTCCAGCGATGACGCCCAGCTGCAGCAGCAGGTGGATGCGGCCCTGTCCAGTCAGTTCCGCCCCGAATTCCTCAACCGCATTGATGAAGTGATCCGTTTCCGACCCTTAAAGGTGAAGGATCTGGTGCGGATCGTGCGGCTGCAGCTGGCTGATCTCTCCACCCTCATGGCTGAACAAGGTCTGTCGCTGGAGGTGGATGATGCAGTGGCGGACTCCCTGGCCCGTCAGGGCCATGAACCGGAGTACGGCGCCCGACCGTTGCGACGGGTGTTGCGGCGTCAGCTGGAGAACCCATTGGCCACGCAATTGCTTGAGGAGCGTTTCCGCTCGGCGCATGGCATCCGTGTTCGTTGCGGAACAGACGACGGCGCGTCGCTGGAGTTTGAGCCCCTGGAGTAAACAGGGGCATCCAGTAGGGTGTTTGTTTGGCAGTGTGCCTGCCGGCATCCTTGTCAACACCCGGTCCCCCTTCCGTGACCAGCCCGATCTCCGAGGACACCTCTAAGAAGAGTCCTGACACCAAGCCTGCAGAACCTGCCGCACCCCGCGGTTTTCTGCCTGCCACGGTCGACGAACTCAAGCTTGTGGTCTGGCCCAGCCGTCAGCAGCTGTTCAGCGAATCGATCGCTGTGATCCTGATGGTGAGCTTGTCGGCCGCCGGCATTGCCGCGGTCAGTCGCTTCTTCGGATGGGCGTCATCCCAGGTGTTCCGCTGATCCGCACCCCTTTTCAGCCGTGCCCGACGATCTGACCACAACGGACCCCGCCGAGGTGCTCGACCTGCCGGCCCCGAATGAGGGTGAGGAGGGCACGCTGTCGGATGTTCCGGCCGCCAACACGGCCATCGCCCGCTGGTACGCCGTCCAGGTGGCCTCCAGCTGCGAGAAAAAGGTGAAGGCGACCCTGGAGCAGCGGGCGATCACCCTGGGGGTGAGCAAACGCATCCTCGAGATCGAGATTCCGCAGACCCCTGCGGTCAAGGTGAAGAAGGACGGTTCTCGTCAGTCCACCGAGGAGAAAGTGTTCCCCGGATATGTGCTGGTGCGGATGGTGCTCGATGAGGACACGATGATGGCCGTCCGCAGCACACCGAACGTGATCAACTTCGTTGGGGCGGAAGACCGGCGCGCCGCCGGTAAGGCTCGCGGCCACATCAAGCCACGCCCCCTCAGCCGCGCTGAGGTGGACCGGATCTTCAAACGTGCTGCCGAGAAGAAAACCGTCGTCAAGGTGGATCTCACCGAAGGCGATCAGATCCTGGTAACTGCTGGGCCGTTCAAGGACTTCCAGGGTGAGGTGATCGAGGTTTCTGGCGAACGCAACAAGCTCAAGGCCCTGTTGTCCATCTTTGGTCGGGAGACCCCGGTGGAACTGGAGTTCTCTCAGATCTCCAAACAGAACTGACAACGGGCGGCCGCTTCCCTGTGGAGGGCGGCCTGAGGGGTGATTTTCACCCTGCCCCACCCTGCCTACGGGCCTGGTGATCCGCAGAAGTCAAAAGCCGTTCGTCAATGGCCAAGAAAGTCACCGCTGTTATCAAGCTGGCCCTCCAGGCCGGCAAAGCCAACCCCGCGCCGCCGGTGGGCCCTGCCCTCGGTCAGCACGGTGTGAACATCATGATGTTCTGCAAGGAGTACAACGCTCGGACGCAGGACAAGGCCGGTTTTGTGATTCCGGTGGAGATCTCGGTCTATGAAGACCGCAGCTTCACCTTCATCACCAAGACGCCCCCGGCGTCGGTGTTGATCACCAAGGCCGCCAAGATCGAGAAAGGTTCCGGCGAGTCCGCCAAGGGCAATGTTGGATCGATCAACCGAGCTCAGCTCGAGGAGATCGCCAAAACCAAGCTTCCCGATCTCAACTGCACAAGCGTTGAGTCCGCGATGCGGATCATCGAAGGAACCGCCCGAAACATGGGCGTGTCCATCAGCGACTGATCGTCGCCGCCTCATTCTTCAACCCTTACCGGGGGAGACATCGCTGATGTCGTCTGTACCCCACTCCTGTTATGCCCAAACTCTCCAAGCGACTGGCAGGTCTTGCCAGCAAGATCGAGGATCGCGTCTACGAACCCCTCGAGGCGATTGCCCTGGTGAAGGACAACGCCACCGCCAAGTTCGACGAAACGATGGAGGCCCACGTGCGCCTCGGCATCGACCCCAAGTACACCGACCAGCAGCTGCGCACCACCGTGGCGCTGCCCAATGGAACTGGCCAGACCGTTCGCATCGCGGTGGTGACCCGTGGTGAGAAGGTTGCCGAAGCCAAGGCCGCCGGTGCCGAACTGGCCGGTGATGAAGATCTGGTGGAGACCATCGCCAAAGGCGAGATGGAGTTCGACCTGTTGATCGCCACTCCGGACATGATGCCCAAGGTGGCGAAACTGGGTCGTGTCCTCGGTCCCCGGGGCTTGATGCCGAACCCTAAGGCCGGAACGGTGACCATCGATCTGGCCGGAGCTATCCAGGAATTCAAGGCCGGCAAATTGGAATTCCGAGCTGACCGCACCGGTATCGTCCACGTCCGCTTCGGCAAGGCGAGCTTTACTGCCGAAGCTCTGCTGCAGAACCTCAAGACCCTGCAGGAGACCATCGACCGCAACAAGCCCAGCGGTGCGAAGGGCCGCTACTGGAAGTCTCTGTATGTGACGTCCACCATGGGCCCGTCCGTGGAGGTGGACTTCTCCGCACTTCAGGACATTGAGCAGGGGAGCTGAGCAGGCAATCCTCTACAATTTCACATTGGCGAAAGCCAAACCGGGCACGCGCCCGGCCTGAGACAGCAGGATTTCAATTGGCCCGTTCCTGACGGGCCAGTCGATGTAATCCCTGCCGAGGCAGACGCGACATGATTTTTGTCCCATTCGGGATTGGATCGACACGCGGCCTCGTCTTCTTCTGAAGACTCGATCGGCCGTGTGTCCAGCTTGTTCCCCCTCGATCCGATCCAATCCCTATGGGCCGCACGCTGGAGAGCAAGCAGCAGATCGTCGGAGAGCTCAAAGAGCTCCTCGCCGAGTCCGAACTAGCGCTGGTTCTTGATTACAAGGGCCTCTCCATCAAGGAAATGTCCGACCTGCGGGATCGTCTGCGGGCTGGTAACGCGGTGTGCAAGGTGACCAAAAACACCTTGATGCGCCGTGCCATTGATGGTGACAGCGCCTGGTCGAATCTCGACTCTCTTCTGACAGGCACCAATGCCTTCGTCCTGATCAAGGGCGATGTCGGTGCCGGTGTGAAGGCCGTTCAGGCGTTCCAGAAGGAGACCAAGAAGTCCGAAACCAAAGGCGGCCTTTTCGAAGGCAAGCTGCTGTCCCAGGACGAGATCAAGGCCATTGCCGATCTCCCCTCCAAAGAGCAGCTCATGGCTCAGATCGCCGGTGCGATCAACGCTGTGGCCACCAAGGTTGCTGTGGGCATCAACGAGGTTCCCTCCGGTCTCGCGCGGGCGCTCAAGCAGCACGCCGAAGGCGGCGACAGCTGAGCGCTCTCTGCCGACATCACTGGTTTCACTGATCTGTTGCTTCTTCATTCACAACCATGTCTGCAAAAACCGACGAAATTCTCGAATCACTGAAGTCCCTCTCTCTGCTGGAAGCTTCCGAGCTGGTCAAGCAGATCGAGGAAGCCTTCGGTGTGTCCGCCGCCGCGTCCGCCGGCGTCGTGATGGCTGCCCCTGGCGCTGCTGCCGGCGGCGGTGGTGGTGAAGTCGCCGAGGAAAAGACCGAATTCGACGTCATCCTCGAAAGCTTCGACGCCGCAGCCAAGATCAAGGTGCTCAAGGCTGTGCGCAACGCCACCGGCCTGGGTCTTGGCGACGCCAAGGCTCTGGTGGAAGCTGCTCCCAAGCCCATCAAGGAAGGCATCTCCAAGGACGAAGCCGAAGCTCTCAAGAAAGAGATCGAAGAAGTGGGCGGCAAGGTCACCCTCAAGTGATCCTTTTTGGGCTGGTCTCACCGGCCCGATTCACCTCTTCCACAAAACCAAGCCGGTCCCCAGGGGCCGGTTTTTTGTTGGACACTTGCTCAATAAAAAACCCCCGCCGAAGGCAGGGGTTTTTTTTAAGTGGAACACGTTCAGGAGTCTGTCCTTGTTTCGACCCTGAAGAGGCGTTCAGCACTCCTCACACATTCACAAACTAATGGCGAGGAAACGAATATCCAACTTCAACAGGTCGGCCTGTCAACTGGCACTGTGACAGTCGCTGGCCTCAGGGTCGATAGGGAAGGACCTCCAGCCGAATGGGCTCGCCGCTGGCGATGCGCTGATTGATGCGTGGGGCCATGGGTGCCGTTGGGGCCCCCAGCCGGCTGAAACCACTGGTGCCGGCTCTCTCCGCCCGGGCCAGTAGCCGGTTCACGGGGTCTGGGTGAGAGAAATAAACGTGGCCCAGGGTGCGGCCTTTGTAGACACGCCGCTCCAGGCGCCAGGCTGGATCCAGCTGAATCTGAATGAAACCGTTGCGATCACGTCTGGGAACCGTTGCCCGGCCGACCACGATTGGGGCCCCCTGGCGTGGGTTCAAAGCCTGCAACTGCAAGCTGTTGCCGCTTTGCCTCAGGCTCAGCCGAAAGCGGCTGCCGAGGTCTTCACCTCCACTGCGGAGGGAATAGCCATTGCTGTCGAGGTAACGGCTGCAGATTCCGGCAAAATTGAACGTGTTGAGGGTCGGATCCACCAGACCATCCGCCCGCGGTGTCCAGCAGCGGGGCCGTTGCTTGATCTGCTCCAGCACCAGCAGCTTCCAATTGCGCTCTCCCACCGGCTGAGCCAGCACCGCGAAGCGGTTCTGCTGGAGTGCTTTGCTGTCGAACAGGCCGTGGGCGGATCGAGCCGCAGGCAACAATCCCGCTGCGCTCCCGACAACTGCGGCCAGGATCAGGTTGCGGAGGTAGGTTCGCCCCATCATTGGCATGCGAGAAACCACGTTGTACCGAAACCAGTGCAGGGGGAGCAATGGCTGAAGAACGTGGTCGGGTTGTGGCTGCAGCCACCGATGGAGCCTGCAGTGGCAACCCGGGTCCAGGCGGTTGGGGCGCTTTGCTGCGATTTGAAGATGGCAGTGTTGAGGAATTCGGCGGCCATGACCCGGCAACGACCAACAACCGCATGGAACTGCAGGCGGCGCTGGAGTTGCTGCAGCGCCTGAAACAACTGCCACGCCATCCCGATCTGACGATTCGCACCGACAGCAAGTACCTGATCGATGGGCTCGGCTCCTGGATGAAGGGCTGGAAGCGCAAGGGTTGGAAGACAGCGGCTGGCAAGCCTGTGCTCAACCAGGATCTCTGGAAAGCCCTGGATGCAGCTCGGCTGGATGATGTGCCGCTGGCCTACGTGAAAGGTCACAGCGGTGATCCGGACAACGACCGTGTCGACCGGATCGCAGTTGCTTTTTCCCAGGGGCGTTCGTTGGATCTCGGCCAGCCAGCCGTTGAGAGCGACGTTGCGGCAGTCGATGTCGATGCTGATCCGGCACCACAACCGCTGGTGCAGTTGCTGAACCGCCTGGAGCTGGCGGACCGGTTGGCGGATGGAGGGTTCAGTCTCAGCCTGGTGGAGCTGGCGCAGCTGGTGGAACTCCCGCTCAAGCAGCTGGAGCAGCGTCGGGAGTCCTGGAGCTGGCGGGACTGGCGGGTGCACCCGGATAAGGAGGGTCGCTGGACCCTGCAGCGTCGCGAGGCAGGATCAGAACAGTCCTGAGCGATCGCCATGCCGCCATCCCCTCTCAGCAGCGGCGCGTTCTATCAGCGCTGGCTAGGGCCGGTGCTCGCCAATGACGAGGGGCTCGATGCTGAACAGTTGTCCTGCACAGCACTGACAGCTCTGGGACAGGCCTCGCTCAGGCGCCAGTGGCCTCTGGTGTCCACGGTGCTGGAGGGCTTGGCCGGTGATCTGCAGCGCCGTGATCTGCGGCTCGAGCAGGTGTTGTTCGGTTGCCGTTTCCCTAATCCTGTGGGTCTTGCGGCTGGTTTCGACAAGAACGGGGTGGCAGCTGGACTGTGGGATCGCTTTGGCTTTGGCTTTGCTGAGGTGGGCACGGTCACCTGGCATGGTCAGCCCGGCAATCCCCGCCCGCGGTTGTTTCGCTTGGCTCAGGAACAGGCCGCTCTCAATCGGATGGGGTTCAACAACGACGGTGCCCAGGCGTTGCGCAGAACCCTGGAACGTCAACGGCTGGCCCCCCCCGGTCGTCGCCCGGCTGTCCTGGGAATCAACGTCGGTAAATCCAAGGTCACAGCGTTGGAACAGGCCCCTGAGGATTACGCCTCCTCGCTGGAACTGCTGGCTCCCCTGGCGGATTACGCCGTGATCAATGTGAGTTCTCCCAATACCCCTGGGCTGCGGGATCTGCAGGATTCCAGCCAGTTGCGGCGGCTGGTGGAGCGGCTGCGTCGCTTGCCGGCCTGTCCGCCGTTGCTGGTGAAGATTGCACCGGATCTTGAGGATGAGGCGATTGATGGCATTGCCCGGCTGGCCTTCGAGGAGGGGCTGGCGGGGGTGATTGCGGTGAACACCAGCCTGGATCGCCTGGGGTTGGAGCAGCGTCGGCTGTTGCAGACCGGCCGCACCTTGGCGGAGGAGGCTGGTGGTCTCAGTGGTGCGCCCTTGCGGCAACGGGCGCTGGAGGTGATTCGCCGGCTGCGGGCCAGCGCCGGTCCGGCCTTGACGCTGATCGGTGTTGGAGGCATTGATTCGGCAGAGATTGCCTGGGAGCGGATCACCGCCGGAGCGTCGTTGATTCAGCTGTACACCGGCTGGATTTTCCAGGGTCCCGAGCTGGTGCCACGCATCCTTGAAGGGCTTCAGCTGCAGTTGGACCGCCATGGCTTGCGCAGCATTGCTGAAGCGGTGGGAAGTGGCTTGCCTTGGCTGCCCGGTTCAGAGGATGCGGAAGGCTGATTCGGTGGTTAAAGATTCAATTGACTTACTTCAAGATTGGCGGAGTGAGTCCATCAGGAATTGATGATCGTTTTTTGATTTCACCATGCTTCTTTAACTCAGAATCAAAGAATGGAGTGATTTAATTGTTGATCGCGATTAAAAGATTTTTTTGATGAAAACCAGGTGAATGAGTCGCCTGTATTGCCTATAAAATTTGTCTTGTCTTCTTGCCACGATCTGGATATCCTGGGTCAAAACAATGTGTCTGATTGAGTCCGCTGTCCCTGGCTGAAATTCCTCAGGTTCAGGCTTTTCAGACCGGCTTGAAGCGTCTTCTTGGCGTACGTCGAGTTCTGGCGTTGGCTACACAGCGTCGATTGATCTGTTGCTGGCAGCACAAGTCGCTCTGGTACTGGCGATCCATTGATTGGCCCCCTGATGCCTGCCGTGATGGCATGCCGATGCAGCGTGAGGTGATGAGCGAGGCGCTGGGGGAGCTTCTTTTTGAATAACGATAAAAGCATCGACTCCAGTTTTTCGGCGCGTATGGGTGACGTCTTTCTCGTTAGTCAGAGTGGAAAAGCGCACATGAACTTTGGTCAGAATATGCCCAGTTCTGCAGATGCTACGGGTGTCTATGATGGCTCCAACCCAATGCAGCCAGGTGTCTTGCCTGGTGATTCGGGGGTTCCTGCTCAGATTGTTAATCCTTCTTTTATTCCCTTGGCTGAGAGTGCGGAAGTCGTTGAGGATAGAGATGAATCTGGAAAGATAACTGGTTATACTGTTTTGAAAAAACCGCTTCTTGTTAATGGTCAAGAGGTGTATGTGCCGGATGCTAACCCCAATTCGCAGCAGCAGTTGGTCCCTGTATACGACAAGTATGGCAGGGAAAAGCTTGTTCCAAAGAGAGAGTTAAATTCTTACAAAGATGACTCTTTTTATTCCTATGTGGAGGCCATGATTCAGTCTTCCAGTGCCAAAACATTGGCCCAGCCCACATTGTTGGTGCAGGAAGGGGAGACCGCCATGGTTGAAACAGGTCAGAGTGTGATTACAGGAGTGAGTGCTACGGAAACAGCCAATGGTTCAACACAGTTTCAGAACACCCGCGAAAATGCTGGCCTCACCGTTGATCTTTCGGTGAGCAAAATTGATGACAATGGATTCATCAGTCTTGAGCTTAAGCCTGAAATATCTGTGCCGATTCCTGCCGGAACGCAGGAAGGTGTCGGAATCTTCAACATTCAGGCTCGGAAATTGGAGTCTGGAAGCATCCGCCTGCGGGACGGACAGTCGTTGATTCTCACGGGTGTGATTACCGATTCGGACCGTCAGCAGGTGCGTAAGTGGCCGATTCTTGGCGACATGCCACTGATTGGGCAGCTGTTCCGCCAGTCCTCGTCGTCTCGTGAAAAGAACGAATTGGTGATCATCGTCACGCCGACCATTCTTGATGATGAGCAGGGCGGTCGCTTCGGTTACGGCTATCAACCGGGCACGCCGGCGGGGCGTCAGCTGGTTCAGTCCGAGGTCTGAAGATCAGGGAATCATCGGCATCAGAGCTTTCAGTGCGATCGGCCCAAGCGCTTGGGCTGCAGACAGTGCTCCGCTGAGCAACATCGAGCCCACGCCATTCCCCCCCTGCGCCGCTAATCTCTGGTCAGCAGGGTCCTCGACCCGTTGGCTCGCCAGTTGCAGTTGCTGAGCTTTCACGCTGTCACCCTGTTCCTCAAACAAGCGACCGGCATGGGCCAGGTCCCTCGCGGCCAGCTGGGTCTTGCCCTGTTCTCCACGGCTCAGGCCTCGTGCCACCCAGCTCAGCGGCTCCTCTGGTTTGCGACCAATCGCTGCACTGAACAGGGTCTCTGCTTCTTGCCAGTGTCCGGCTTGGGCGGAATCCACTCCGGCGTTGTGAAGCGCTGCATGGCTGCGAGTTCCCGCCTCGATCCCCCGGGCGCCCTGCCAGTGGCTCTGTTCCAGAGCCACTGGGCTCAGCTGGGCGCCGCTCAGGTCGCTGTTGCGTAGATCTGTGCCGTAAAGCCTGCTGCCACGCAGGTCGGCTCCCCGCAACGAGGCCCCGTTCAGGCTGGTGAAACTCAGGTCTGCTCCCTTGAGATCGGCTCCGTCCAGACGGGCCTGGCCGAGATTGGCGCGCTGCAGCTCCGCTCCCTGTAGATCCGCATCGCGGAGATCGGCATGCACAAGATCAGCGTCCGCCAGGCGGCAGTTTG
The DNA here is from genome assembly GCF_000195975.1 of Parasynechococcus marenigrum WH 8102. Taxonomy (GTDB): domain Bacteria; phylum Cyanobacteriota; class Cyanobacteriia; order PCC-6307; family Cyanobiaceae; genus Parasynechococcus; species Parasynechococcus marisnigri. Next base: position 2,237,709 of record NC_005070.1, on the reverse strand, counting down.
CACAGCGCCCGCTTTGCAGCACACGAACCAGATCGTTGGCATCCGCGCTCCATGCCTGTGGGGCGGTGGCCAGCATCAATGGCAACAGCAGTAGACCTCGAAGCGCCATGGGCGGTGGGCGACGCTGGGGATGTCTCTGGGTTGTATCGGGAGTCGCGATGGACGTCGAGCATCGTCACGGCGGCAACCGGGCTTCGATCGCCACGCGCCTCGGCTGCCGACCCTCTGATCTGCTGGATGCCAGCGCATCTTTGGTGCCCTGGACTCCGCGTCTGCCTCGCCTCAGCCGATCGATCATCCGTGACTACCCGGATCGCAGTCATAACCTGCTGCGATGCGACCTTGCGAGGCTGCATGGTGTTCCCTGTGAGCTGCTGCTGGCGGGGAACGGGGCCGCGGAACTGTTCACCTGGGCGGCGCGAGATGCGGCCAGCTCTGGCCCGAGCTTGGTGCCATCGCCAGGGTTCGCTGATTACAGCCGAGCCCTGGGTTGTTGGGATGGGCCCTGGGTCCGTCACCAGCTGCCCCTCAGCTGGAGTGCTGATCGTCCTCAACCCATTCCGCAAACCCCTGAGGCTGAGGTGTTGTGGATCTGCAACCCCCACAACCCCACAGGTCAGCTCTGGAGTCGGGCCTCTCTGGAACCATTGCTGAGGCGATTCCGTCTGGTGATCTGCGATGAAGCCTTTCTGCCGCTGGTGCCCGATGGCGAGCATCAGTCATTGATTCCGTTGGTGGCCGAGACCGGGAATCTGGTGGTGATTCGCAGCCTCACTAAGCTCTATGGGATTGCCGGGTTGCGGCTCGGGTATGCCGTTGCACAGCCCGAACGCCTGCAGCGCTGGGCCCAGTGGCGCGATCCCTGGCCTGTCAATGGCATCGCCATGGCCGTTGGCCAACACGTGTTGTCGTCGACCCGTCGCCATCAGCGCTGGTGTCGGAAAACGCAGGCTTGGGCTGCGCGGGAAGGAGCCTGGATGCAGCAGCAGCTTGCGGTGTTGCCAGGCATCACTCCCATGCCATCAGCGGTGAATTATCTGTTGATTCGGGCGAACCGATCTCTGTTGCCCCTGCGCGAAGCCTTGGAGCAGCACCACAGGATCCTTCTGCGCGACTGCCGCTCGTTTGAAGGGCTGGGCGAGAACTGGCTCCGGATCGGTCTGCAGTCGCGCCGGAACAACCGACGCATTGTCAGCGCGATGCGCAAGGAGCTGAGCCGTACGCCCTTGGGTTGAGGTCAATCCAACAGGCTTTGCAGCAGATCCACCAAGCGCTGATCGGCATCGCGGATGGCCAGCCGTTCCATGCCTTCACGCATGGATGGGAGCAGGGAAGGGTCAGCGTCGGGATGCCCGAGCCGGTGACCAAGCAGACATTGAATCGTTTGCTGCAGCACCGTTGCCTCCGGTTCGTGCTGGTGGACGATCACAGCCCCGCCCTGCTCTGCGGCACAGGCGGCGTTGGCCTCCTGGTGTTGATCCGCCGCCTGGGGGAACGGCACCAAGATCGTGGGGGTTCCGCACACCGCCAGTTCACTCAGACTGCCGGCGCCGGCACGGCTCACCGCCAGGTCGGCATGTTGCAGCAGGCCAGGGATTTCGTCGCTGAAGGGTTGCTCCACCAGCAACGGGTGTTGCACCTGGCCCACTTCGGTGTCGTTGCGGCCGGTGAGGTGCACCACACGGCAGCCTTGCTCGAGCAATGGCGGCAACACAGCCCGCACCATGCGATTCAGCCCCACGGCCCCTTGGCTGCCGCCGATTACCACCAGCAGTGGACCCCTGCCTTCAGGCACCCATGCAGGACAAGGTTGGCTCTGCAGAAAATCAGCCCTCACCGGCATGCCCGTCATCAACGGTCGGCTGCCGGGTATGCGTCCGGCGGCCGCAGGTAAGCCAACAGCCACGGCCCCGCAGAAACGACCCAGCAACCGCGTCACCCGACCGGGGATGGCATTCGCCTCGTGCAGCACCGTTGGAACGCCGCAGAATCGTGCGGCAAGGATGGCGGGAGCAGCGATGTAGCCGCCGGTGCTAAGCACCAGTTGGATGCGTTCCCGCCGGATCAGACGGGCCACGCTGACCCCTGCGGCCAGCAGTAGCAGCAGCTGGACTGCCTTGCTCAGCCTGCTGCCTTGCAGTCCCCCTGCATTCACAGTGAACAGGCTGTAGCGCGCTGGAACCAGCTGTGTTTCGAGGCGGTCTGGGACCCCCAGCCAGCGCACCTGCCAATCCTCAGGGAGTGCTTCTGCCACTGCTAAGGCGGGAAACAGGTGGCCACCGGTGCCGCTCGCGGCGATCAGGAGCCGGGTCATGGCGGCGGACGTTCCTGTGCTTGGCGCCTAACTTAGGTCGATCAAAGGGGTTGGACTGGTGAGATTTTCGGTGCGAGCAGCCTTTTTGGGCATGGTCTGCGCCCTTGCGATTCCTCTGCCGGTGTTGGCAGCAGGAGGCGTAGCTTCAACCCCTGCTGTTGGGTATGGCAGCCGCCTGGAGATGGCCCTCAACAGCGGCGATGCCAAAGACCTGACCTACCTGACCGGGCCTGATCTGAGCAGTACCGTTCAGCGTCGCTACGACCGCTTCTCGACCGAGTTCCCTGCGGCCATCTGGAGCGTGGATGTCATGGAACCACTGGTGGATGGGCGCTCCCGTTTACAGGTCAGCGTGCGTGGCACAGGTCAGGCCGATGGTCTGGACTATCGGCTTGAGGCGTCGCAGACCATCGCGGTCAGGATCGAGGCCGGTGTGATGGTCGAGGAGGAGTTGCTCGAGGAGCATTCGTTGCTGCGTAGTGGCACGGCTGATTTGCCGATCACACTGCAGATACCCAAGACTGTGCTCACTGGCAGCCGCTACGACATTGATGTGATTTTCGATGAGCCCCTGGGTCAGGCGGTGGCGGCTGGAGGGCTGATCCAGTTGACTCCGGAACAGCGCCTGGAACAGCGGCGACCCACCATCCAGTTGGCTCCCCTAGGAGGTGGAGGCTTGTTCAAGCAGGTGCAGGCGCCCCAGCGTTCAGGCATTCAGTCCTGGGCCGTGATGCTGGTGCACCCTGATGGCGTGATCACGGCAACCCAGCAGGTGCGGGTCGTCGACACAGAGGCCCAGCTGGCACGATATTGACTCGTAATAGACTCGATATACTCACGATTTCGTCTCAAATTGTCGGTGCAGGGCTGAGACGTCCTCATCGCCATGCCCTTGCTGCATCAGGTCATGTTCCAGCTGTCGCACCGTGCGGCTGATCGGGAGCTCCAGCTGCACGCTTTCCGCTGCCTCCAGGGCGATCCCTAGATCCTTGTGGTGCAGGGCCAGGCGGAAACCCAGCGGGTAATGACCCATCAGCATTCCCGCTGAGCGATGGTCGAGGGCCCAGGAGCCAGCAGCTCCGCTCTTCAACGCCTCCACCACCTGGTCCATCGGCAGGTCGAGCCGCTTCCCCAGCGCCATCGCTTCCGCCACGGCGGCGTAGCTGCCAGCCACCAGCACCTGATTCACCGCCTTCACCTGTTGGCCGCGGCCCACAGGTCCGAAGTGGTGAATCGTGCTGCCGATCACCTCCAGCACGGGTCGCACGCAGGCCACCGCTGTGGACTCTCCGCCCACCAACAGCTTCAGCGTTCCTGCTTTGGCTCCTTCAGTGCCGCCGGTTACCGGGGCATCGAGATAGTGAATCCCCTGCTGGGCCAAGCGCTTGGCGCAGGCCATGGCTGTTGCAGGAGCGATGGTGGAGCAGTCCACCACCACCGAGCCGGGTCGCAGGGTTGAGGCCGCGCCGTCGGATCCGAACAGCACGGTTTCCACGGCTTGGTCATCGCTGACGCAGATCAGCAGCACATCGACGGCCTCGGCCGCTTCGGCCGGGCTGGCGCACGAGCGTGCTTCCTGAAGCTCAGGAGCCGTTTCAGCGCTCCGGCTACGGGTGTGCACATTGAGCAGGAAGCCGGATCGGCAGAGGTTGGCCGCCATCGGCCGTCCAATGGCGCCCAGACCGATGAAGCCGAGGTTCAGGTCACATCTGGTCATCCCTTTGGCCCGAAGCAATCAGATCTTGGTCAAACGATCCCATCACAGTGAGGTCAACCCCAATGCTGTGCCCATGAAGCGATCAGCCCTTCCTATTGCCTTGCTGGTTCTGTTGGTTGTGCCAGAGGTGGAGTTATCCCGCTCGGTCCAGGCAGCAGCCAAACCCTCGCAGGACCAGGAGCAGGCTCTTGTTCAAGCCCACAAAAACTGGTCCAAGCAGACCTATAACCAGCGCCTTGAGCTGATGCAAAGCAGCCAGCGCTGTGTGGATGCCGCTCAGAACATCAAGGCTTTGAAAGACTGCCGCCGACGCCACAAACAAGCCCGGAAGTCCCTGAGGCAGGACCGCCGGGCCTATCTGAATGAAGTCAGGAACGACGTTGGTCTTCCGGCGCGCCAGATGAGGAAGCGCCGGAAGCAGCAGGTCTGAGAAACGATCAGGCGGCGTCGTTGAGGGCGGCAACACCAGGCAGCACCTTGCCTTCTAGAAGTTCAAGGCTGGCGCCGCCACCGGTGGAGATGTGGGACATCTTGTCGGCCAGACCAGCCTTCTCCACAGCAGCCACGGAGTCACCACCGCCGATGATCGTGCAGCAGCCCTTGCCGCTGAGCTCCGCCAGGGTTGTGGCGATGGCGTTGGTGCCGGTGGCGAACTTCTCGAATTCGAACACGCCCATGGGGCCGTTCCAGATCACGGTCTGACAATCGCCAAGGGCGTCCTGGAACACCTTCACCGCATCAGGGCCGATGTCCAGACCCATCCAGCCGTCGGGGATGGCGGTGACATCAGCCACCTGGCTGTTGGCATCGGGGGCGAAGTTGTCGGCCAGCACCACATCGGTGGGCAGCAGCAGCTCAACGCCCTTGGCCTTGGCCTTGGCTTCCAGCTCCTTGGCCAGTTCAAGCTTGTCCTCTTCCACCAGGCTCTTGCCCACCGAGAGGCCACGGGCTTTGTAGAAGGTGAAGATCATGCCACCGCCGATCAGCACCTTGTCGCACTTGTCGATCAGGGCCTCGAGCACGCCGATCTTGGAGCTCACCTTGGAGCCACCGACGATGGCAGCGAGAGGACGCTTGGGCTCATCCACAGCACCCTGCAGGTACTGAAGCTCCTTTTCCATCAGGAAGCCAGCGACTGCGGGCTTGAGGAACTTGGTCACGCCCTCGGTGGAGGCGTGGGCGCGGTGGGCGGCGCCGAAGGCATCGTTCACGTACACCTCAGCCAAGCCAGCAAGCTTCTCGGCGAACCCAGCGTCGTTCTTCTCCTCCTCGGCGAAGAAGCGCACGTTCTCCAGCAGCACCACATCGCCATCGGCCATGGCGTTCACCTTGGCTTCAGCATCAGGGCCGATGCAGCTGTCGGTCTTGGCCACGGGCTTGCCCAGCAGTTCGCTCAGGCGGGCGGCCACGGGGGTGAGTCGCATGGCGTCGTTCACCTGACCCTTGGGGCGGCCGAAGTGAGCAGAAAGAATGACCTTGGCGCCCTTGCCGATCAGGTCGTTGATCGTGGGCAGGGCGGCGCGGATGCGGGTGTCGTCGGTGATCGCACCGGCCTCGTTCAGGGGCACGTTGAAATCAACCCGCACGAGAACGCGTTTGCCGCTCAGGTCGCCGGCGTTAAGGCTGGCCAGGGAACGCTTCGCCATGGGGTTGTGTCGTGCGGTAGGAAAACGGGAGGAGGTTAACCCGTGTTTTCGCGTCTCTGATCGGCGATGTTTGAGACCGTCCTCCTGCCCCTGGACGCCAACCCCCAGGCTCTGGACACAGCGGTCAAGGCCCTGGAGCTCGTTCAGGTCTACGACAGCCGCCTCGTGCTGCTCAGATTGCTGGATTTGGTGCCTGATCCACCGCTGCTGGTGCGGATCCAGGCGCGGATTGATCAGTCCGGTGTGCCCTGCCAGCGGCTGGAGCGCGGCGGTGAGCCCCTGACCGTGATCCTGGACGTGGCGGACGAGTTGAATGTGGATGTGATCGTGATGGGAACTGGCGGCGTGAGCCTCAACTCCAATGACGGCAGCACGGCAGCCCGCGTGATCGAGTTGGCTCCCTGTCCTGTCCTGGTGGTGCCATGAGCACACCGGCCATTCAGTGGTACCCCGGCCACATCGCCAAGGCGGAGCAGCAGCTCAGTCGCCACCTCGACAAGGTGGATCTGGTGATCGAAGTGCGCGATGCCAGGATTCCCCTGGCCACCGGGCACCCCCACCTGGACCGTTGGCTGAAGGGGAAGCAGCACCTGCTGGTGATCAACCGGCGTGACATGGTGACACCCGCGGCTCGGGAGGCCTGGGAGGCCTGGTTCAAAGGACGCGGCCAGCGCACGGTGTGGTGCGATGCCAAGGCGGGCACCGGTGTGAAGCAGGTGCAGCAGGCGGCTATTCGGGCTGGTGATCAGTTGAATGAACGGCGACGCAACCGCGGCATGCGGCCCCGGCCTGTGCGGGCCCTCACGCTGGGCTTCCCCAACGTCGGTAAGTCCGCGCTGATCAATCGCCTGGTGAAGCAGAAAGTGGTGGCCAGTGCCCGGCGGGCTGGCGTGACTCGTACGTTGCGTTGGGTGCGGCTGGGGCAGGACCTCGATCTGCTGGATGCTCCTGGGGTGTTGCCGCCCCGGCTGGATGATCAGCAGGCGGCGCTCCACCTGGCTCTCTGCGACGACATCGGCCAGGCCGCCTATGACGGCGAGCTTGTGGCCCAGGCCTTCCTGCAATTGCTGATTGATCTTCAGCAGCAGCAGGCCTCGGGCGTGGCCATCCCTGTGCTGGAAAGCCGCTACGGCATTCCAGTGCAGGGGGAAACGGCGGATCCCCCCTATTGGCTGGAGGCGGCGGCGCAGCGCCACACCTCTGGCGACACGGCCCGGATGGCCCAGCGCCTGTTGGATGACTTCCGCAAATCCGCCCTTGGCAGCATTGCCCTGGAGCTGCCGGAATGAGCCCCACCTGGAAGCGACCCCCATTGCCGGAGGAGACCTTCAGCGCGTCCTTCGGTGAGGGGGAGGGTGAACTGCTGACCCTCGTTTATCCCAAGCCGCTGCCGATGCGGTTGGACCGCTGGTTGGTGAGTCAGCGCACCGAGCAGAGCAGGGCCCGGATCCAGAAATTTATTGATGCCGGCTATGTGCGGGTGAACGGCAAGACCGGCAAAGCCAAAACCCCCCTGCGCCAGGGCGATGAGGTGCAGATGTGGATGCCGCCACCGGAGCCGTTGCCGTATCTCAAGCCGGAACCGATGGCGTTGGACGTCCTGTTCGAGGACGATCATCTGATCGTGATCAACAAGCCCGCCGGCCTCACGGTGCATCCAGCTCCAGGCAACAAGGACGGCACGCTGGTGAACGGTCTGTTGCATCACTGCCCTGATCTGCCGGGGATCAGCGGCAAGCTGCGCCCCGGGATTGTTCACCGGTTGGACAAAGACACCACCGGATGCATTGTGATTGCCAAATCCCAGCAAGCGCTGGTGCGGCTGCAGGGGCAGATCCAGAAGCGGATCGCCTCACGGGAATATCTGGCGGTGGTGCACGGCGTACCTGGTGGTGACAGCGGCACGATCGTGGGTGCCATAGGCCGCCATCCCGCTGATCGCAAAAAGTACGCCGTTGTCAACGATGACTCCGGCCGTTACGCCTGCACCCATTGGACGTTGCAGGAACGGCTTGGTGATTACTCGTTGCTGCGTTTCAAGCTGGATACCGGTCGCACCCATCAGATCCGGGTGCACTGCGCCCACATAAACCATCCGGTGGTGGGGGACCCCACCTACAGCCGCTGCCGCAAACTGCCGATGGAGCTGCCAGGGCAGGCCCTGCATGCGTTTCAGCTGGGCCTGGATCATCCGATCAGTGGGGAACGGATGGCTTTTCAGGCGCCGTTACCGCCGGTGATGGAGCGGTTGCTGGGGGTCTTGCGGCGGCGAATCGGTTGACAAATGTCTGGAACTCCCTTCCATAGATCAACTCCCTGACAGATCGACTGTGGTCATCCTTTTGCGTTGCCGCCGGATGTGGGTGTCTGCTCTGTTGCGGTCGCTGCGCAATCAGCTGATGCCACTCCGCATCAGACGTCATCTGATCGTGGTGGATCAGCCGAAGGTGCTGGCTTTTCCAGGGTCCACCCCTGTTTCACGCGGGTTCATGGCAGCCGCGGACAGGCATCCACCAGCGTGCGGCTGATCACAGCCTGAGGGGCTCGGAAGATTCGCTCGCCTGGCCCTTCCTCCACGATCTGGCCCTTGTCCAGCACGATCACGCGGTGGCAGAAGCCGCTGGCCACCGAAAGATCGTGGGTGACGAAGATCATTGCCAGTCCCAGCTCCTGCTGCAGTTCCCTCAGCAGCGCGAGCACCTCGGCCTGAACCTCGGCATCGAGCATGCTGACGCTTTCATCGCAGATCAGCACCTTCGGCTGCAGGGCCAGGGCTCTGGCGATGGCCACTCGCTGCTGTTGGCCGCCGGAGAGCTGGCGGGGAAGACGATCCTGAAACTGCTCAGCCGGATTGAGGCCAACCCGCTCCATCAATTCCCTGGCCCTCTGGCGGGCGGAAGCTTTGCTGCACAGGCCATGGATTAGCAAAGGATCGGCAATGGCATCCGCCACGCTGAGGGCCGGATTGAGGCAGGCCAGAGGGTCCTGAAACACCATCTGCAGGGCTCGGCGTGCCTGTCGCAGGGGCTCACCCTTCAGGCTGAGCAGGTTCTGGCCCAACAGCTCCACACGGCCACCGCGGATGCTGTTGAGCCCCATCAACGCCCTGCAAAGGGTGCTCTTGCCACAACCTGAAGCTCCAACGACCCCAAGGCTTTCCCCGGCGCGCAGCGTCAGGCTGATGCCATCCACTGCTTTGAGCCAGACGGGGGACCAGGGAGTGCCGCCAACAGTGTGCCAGCAGCGCATCTCGTCCACGCTCAGCACGGTGTCGGCGTCGGGCCTGGAGGGCGTCTGCCCCCCTTCCCGGGCCCGGGCTGAGGCCACCAACCGTTTGCCCACCTCGGAACGAGGCTGGGTCAGCAGCTGTTGGCTGGGGCCGTCCTCCACCTTCCGGCCACCATCGAGCATCGCCATGCGCTCGCACCAGCGTGCAGCCATGGCGAGATCGTGGCTGATTAACAGCAGGGCACTGCCCATCTCTGCGCAGAGACCGCTCAGTTCGGCCATCACCTGCCCAGCAACGGCGACATCCAGGCTGGTGGTGGGCTCATCGGCGATGAGCAGAGGCGGCTCCAGGGCAATGGCGAGGGCGATGGCCAGACGCTGGCGCATGCCACCGCTCAGCTCGTGGGGAAAGGCGCGTCGACGCCGGGCGCCAATGCCCACGCGCTCCAGCAGCTCATCGCGGCGTTGCTGCCGCCAGCTGTCGCTGCTGTCCGGTCGATGGGCTTTCAGGGTGTCCAGCAGATGACTGCCGACGGTCATCAACGGATTCAGCCGGGTCATCGGGTCCTGAAACACGAGGCCAGCGGCCTGTCCGCGAAGCCGACGCAGAGAGGGACGATCCAGTAGTCGCGGATCGATGCCCGTCAATCGCAGCGTCCCCTCGCATTGGGTCCCTGGGGGCAACAGCTGCATCACGGCACGGGCCACAGTGCTTTTGCCGCAGCCTGAGGCACCCACCAGGGCCATGGTTTCTCCGGACGTCAGGGTTAGGTCCAGACCATTGAGGGTCCAGCGATCACTGCCCGGGTAGCGCAGCCGCAGCTGTTCGAGCTCCAGAACAGGCCGTGACATGGAGAAGCCGGGGGGGCGAGCACTGCATACCATGGATTGAACCGCCGGGTCGGATGCTCGACGCTTCCTCACCACAGGACTCCTCCCGGACCGACAGTGCTCCGGCTCCTGTTGTGTGCGGACGTCCGGAGCTGAGGCGTCATCCGGTCCGCCACCCGGACGAATACAACATTCTTCTGCCGGAGTGGCTCCGGCAATGCATCCTCAACGTCCCACCGGGCCTGGGGCAGAGCTGTCCGACCGATCCTGAAGCGCTGCTGGTGGCGGCCTTCGATTTCGGTTTTCAGCTGCACGAGGGCCAATTCCGGGCCAGCGGTGACCCTTGCATCGTTCATCCCGTTGCCGTTGCCGATCTGCTGAGGGACATCGGCGCCAGCGCCAGCGTGATCGCCGCCGGATTCCTGCATGACGTGGTGGAAGACACCGACGTCACCCCTGACCAGATCGAACTGCATTTCGGCTCTGAAGTGCGCGAGCTGGTGGAGGGAGTCACCAAGCTGGGTGGCATTCACTTCAACAACCGCACCGAGGCCCAGGCAGAGAACCTGCGGCGAATGTTCTTGGCGATGGCCAGTGACATCCGCGTGGTGCTGGTGAAGCTGGCGGATCGGCTCCACAACATGCGGACCCTCGGGGCGCTCAAGGAGGAGAAGCGCCAGCGCATTGCCCGGGAGACCAAGGAGATCTATGCCCCCTTGGCCAATCGGCTGGGCATCGGTCGCTTCAAGTGGGAACTGGAGGACCTGGCGTTCAAGTTGCTGGAGCCGGAGGCGTTCCGGGAGATCCAGCAGGAGGTGGCCAGCAAGCGCAGTGAGCGTGAGGAGCGGCTGGGGGTCACCGTCGCACTGCTCAACGATCGCTTGGCTCAGGCCGGCCTTGAGGGTTGTGAAGTCAGCGGCCGTCCGAAGCACCTGTTCGGCATCTGGAGCAAGATGCAGCGCCAGCAGAAGGCGTTCCACGAGATTTATGACGTGGCCGCGCTGCGGATCATCACGCCGAGTGTCGAGGCCTGTTACCGGGCCCTGGCCGTGGTGCATGACACCTTCCGTCCGATTCCCGGTCGTTTCAAGGACTACATCGGTCTGCCCAAGCCCAATGGCTACCAGTCGCTGCATACGGCAGTGATCGGACGTCACCGTCCGATCGAGGTGCAGATCCGCACCATTGAGATGCACCGTGTCGCGGAATTCGGCATCGCCGCCCACTGGAAATACAAGGAGGGTGGTTCACCTGCCAGCAGCAGCAGCGAGGCGGAACGCTTCAACTGGCTGCGGCAACTGGTGGATTGGCAACAGGAGGGTGGCAACGACGACCACAACGACTACCTCTCATCAATCAAAGAGGACCTCTTCGACGAAGAGGTGTTTGTGTTCACGCCGAAGGGCGACGTGGTGGGGCTGCGCAAAGGGGCGACCCCGGTGGACTTCGCCTACCGGATCCATTCCGAGGTGGGGAACCACTGCCACGGTGCCCGCATCAATGACCGGCTCTGTCCGCTGACCACGGCGCTGCATAACGGTGACTTTGTTCAGATCCTCACCAGCAACACAGCCCATCCGAGCTTGGATTGGCTCAATTTCGTCGCCACCCCCACGGCCCGGAACCGCATCCGTCAGTGGTACAAGCGCAGCCACCGGGACGAGACGATCGAGCGGGGCAAAGATCTGCTTGAGCGTGAACTGGGACGGGATGGCTTCGAAGCCCTGTTGAAGGGTGAGGCGATGACCCGGGTGGCGCAGCGCTGCAACGTCGGATCCACCGATGACCTGCTGGCCTCGCTCGGCTTCGGTGCCGTGACCCTGCAACAGGTGCTCAATCGCTTCCGCGAGGAGATCCGTTTGATCGCCGAGCAGGACAGCGCTCCCCCCAGCAACGAGGAGGTGGCCAGGGCCCTTGTTCCCTCAAAGGAGCCAGGTTCAGATCAACGCCACAGCGAAGACGCGATTCTTGGCCTCGAAGGATTGGACTACCGCCTGGGGGGCTGTTGCAGCCCTCTACCGGGTGAAGCAATTGTTGGCACGGTGGCACTCGGCAACCATGGCATTACCATCCACCGCCAGGAGTGCGCCAATGTTGAGTCGATTCCCAAGGATCGGCGCTTGCCGGTGCGGTGGAACGTCCATGGTGCACAGCCCCTACAACGGTTTCCGGTGCAGTTGCGGATCGAGGTGATCGACCGTGTGGGCATTCTCAAGGACATCCTGATGCGCCTGTCCGATGGGGCCATCAACGTCAGTGACGCACAGGTGAAAACGGCTGTGGGACGACCGGCGAGGATCGACCTGCGGGTGGAACTGAGAGGTTCGGATCAGCTCAACCGCACCATGGATCAAATCCGTTCCATGGCAGATGTGATTGGCATCGCCAGAACAGGGGTCAGCTGATGCTCGGGCGGCGTTGGAAGAGCAGGTAGGCCAGCAGCCCGAGCAGTAAAGCCATCAGCCCTCCCACCAATGTGGATCCCAGCAGAAGCCGCTGCAGGACGTCCCAGCCTTGGTCCCAGAGGTTGCTGCGGTTCACATCATCCAAGTCGGTTCCGGCAAGAGGTCCGAGCAGCCGGCTGCCCACCACGAAGTTGAACCAGTACAGCGGCACATAGGTGATCGGGTTGCTCACCAGTGTTCCCGCTGCCGCCAGGAGATGGTTGCCGCGGGTCAGGCTCGCTACCCCAATGCTCAGCACGATCTGCAGGCCGAAAAACGGGAAGCAGCCGCAGAACACTCCAGCCGCTAGCCCCCGGGCCCGTTGCCCCGGTGTGCCCTCTTGCTCCCACAGCCATTGCAGGCCGCGGCGCAGTCGTTCACGGTTGGTTTGCAGCAACCGTTGCATGGACCCGGGTGTGTGTTCAGGGACCGGGATCCTAGTTATGGGAACTGAAACGCAGCCGTTGCCCTGAACGCCTCAGACACCATTGCTGCCGTGGCGACAGCTGTGGCGCCAGGCCAGGGGGGAATCGCTGTGGTGCGTGTCTCTGGCCCTGCCGCAGAAGCGACTGGGCGCAGCGTTGTCCACTGCCCAGGTCGTCAGGTCTGTGGATCGCACCGGGTGATGTATGGCCATGTGATCGATGGCGAGGGACGGCGTCTCGATGAGGTGCTGCTGCTGCTAATGCGTGGACCTCGCAGTTTTACGGGTGAGGACGTGGTGGAGATCCACTGCCATGGCGGGGTGGTCGCGGTGCAGCAGGTGCTGGAACGGGTGCTGGCGCATCCGGGGGTGCGGCGGGCGTTGCCGGGGGAATTCAGCCAAAGGGCCGTGCTCAATGGTCGGCTCGATCTCACCCGCGCGGAGGCAGTGAGTGAATTGGTGGCGGCCCGCAGTCGGCGGGCCGCCGAGTTGGCAATGGCCGGCCTCGATGGCGGGATCCAGGCCAAGATCACGGCCCTGCGGGAGCGGCTGCTGGATCAGCTCACCGAGCTGGAGGCGCGGGTGGATTTCGAGGAGGATCTGCCGCCGTTGGATGGCGATGCCTTGCTGGATGGCTTGCAGCAGGTGCGCCAGGCGCTACTCACCCTGGTGGCGGATGGAGAGCGCGCGGATGCTCTGCGCAGCGGCCTTCGGGTGGCGTTGGTGGGCCGCCCCAACGTGGGCAAGAGCTCGCTGTTGAATCGGCTCAGCCGGCGGGAGCGGGCGATTGTGACTGAGCTGCCGGGTACCACCCGCGATCTGCTGGAGAGCGAGATCGTGTTGGAGGGGGTGCCGATCACACTGCTCGATACCGCCGGCATTCGAAGCACCGACGATGCGGTGGAACAGCTGGGAATTGCCCGCAGCGAAGAGGCTCTGGCCACGGCGGATGTAGTGCTGTTAGTGCTCGATGGTCATGCGGGCTGGACCGCCGAAGACGCTGCTTTGCTGGCGCGCATCCCGGAGCACATCCCCAGGATCCTTGTCGCCAACAAGGCGGATCTTCCCGCGGGGGCCTTGCCCCAGCCAGTGGATGTGCAGCTGTCGGCGTTGGAGGGCACGGGTGAAGAAGACCTGGTGCAGGCTCTGCTGGAGCGTTGTGGGGCTGCTGGTACTGAAGGGGTGCTACTAGCGCTGAACGAGCGCCAAAGGGATCTGGCCGCTACTGCCGCCGCTGCTCTTGGCCGCAGTCAGGAGGTGGCGGCCCAGCAATTGCCCTGGGACTTCTGGACGATCGACCTACGCGAGGCGATCCGGGCTCTGGGTGAGATCACCGGCGAGGAGCTCACTGAAGCGGTGCTTGATCGCGTGTTTTCCCGCTTCTGCATTGGCAAATGACCGGCCACGAGGATGCGATCAATGGTGAGTTTGCTGGCGCCATCGCGCCAACAACACAATCACGGTGATGGCGGCGTAGCCTTCCGCCCAGGCTTGGCCGGTGCCCCAGCCCAAATGCATCACCGTGTCCCCCGGACTGAACTGCCAGGCATGGATGACGCCGAACCAGGCCAGTAGCGCGGCCATGGCGGAGCAACAGGCGGCGGCCAGAAAGCGACCTTCAATCGCATAGACAAGCCAGGCCGAAAGCAGCATGGCCGTGATGATCTGCCCCTGCTCCAGCGCGAAAACGCCAGCGGCCCAGATGTCGGCCGTGGCCAGTTGCGTCAGCAGCTGCGGCCCGAACAGCTGGGGATCACCCGCTGCTCCTCCGGCTCGGATGCCAGCTTTGAGCATCAGTGCGCCCCAGCCCGCCAAACCGGGAAGCATCCCGAGCACCACGGCCGGACCATGGCGCTCAGGTGTTGAGGCGAAGGCTTGCGAGGCCATGGCCAGGCCGATATACAGCAGGATCGCAAGCCCCGCTTCCACTGGGATCAGCACAGTCACCACCCCGAAAAGGCCGAACAAGCAGCCGACGGCCATCACTACCCCGTTCATCCAGGAGTAGGCCGAGCGTGCCCCCAGGGCTTTGAAGCCCGGATGCCCGATGTAGAGGGTTGTCGGAAAACAGGAGCCCAGGGCCGCAGCTGTGAGGGTGCCGCAGCCATCCACCAGCAGGCTGCCTCGTGTCGGGTAGGCGTCGCCGGCTGCTGCCGCACTCTCCAGGTTTTGCAGTGAGCCGATCAGGTTGAACAGCCCCATCGGCACGATCACCCCCAGCCAGGGGATCAGATCAAAGCGGCTTTGCCAGAGCGCAGACAGCTGGAGACTGGGCAGGTGAACGCCAACAACACGAGCAGCCTGCGTCCAGCTCGCAGCATCGGGAGTGATCAGTCCGCTCCCCCAGGCCAGAACCATGCCCAGCAGCAAGGCCAGCAGTCCCGTCGGCAGTGGCCAGCGCACCCTGGCGAGATAGCCCAGCAGGATCACACTCAGGCTGGTGAGGCAAACCAGGGGATGGGCGTAGGTGCGCAGCAGAAATCCCAGAGCGATGTAGCCCAGCGCGATGCCCGCCAGGGTGGAGAGCAGCGCAGCCCGAGGTAACCAGCGCCGTAAGTGCTGGGCAACAAAGGCACCGAGGGTTTCGATGACGCCGGACCCGAGGCAAGCCATCAATCCCACCTGCCAGGAGCGCTGCACGGCCTCGGCCTCGCTCAGTCCTGCATCGAGAGCAGCCAACTTGGCCGGGAGCATCACCAGAAACACAAAGGCGAACAGGCTCACCGTGTTGACCCCGTAGGGAAGCGCTGTGCAGTCGCCCCTTTGCTCCTCTTGGCCCAGCCTCCGGGCCTGCTGGGCATAGATCAGATTTCCCAGCAGCAGGCTGATCCCCGTTGCCGGCAGGATTGTTCCGAAGAGCAGCCTGTCGGGGAAGCCGAGCACGCCGCGGCACAGGCTGATGATCAGCAGGACTTGAATCAGGTTGTTCAGGCCCAGCCCAAGTAGACCGTCGAGATCACCGGTCTGGATCCTGAGCCTTATTTGGTGTTGTGTCGACAAGCAGTTCGCCGCATCGTGATCAGCCTGGCCTTTCCCATACAGTCCGCTCAACCGCAATGAGCGGAATGGATTGGCAGTCCTCGGCACTCACCCGCGCCCTCGATCGATGGCTGGAGGAAGACATCGGTCGCGGCGATCTCACCGCTTCAGCTCTGCAGCGCAAGCACGGCTATGCCCATTGGATCGCGAAGCAGCCTGGCTGTTTCTGTGGGGGCCCCTTGGTGCAACAGCTGTTCCAACGGCTTGATCCTGAAGTGAGCGTTCACTTGCTCCGGGATGACGGTGCCGCGGTGGAGGTGGGTGATCGCCTGCTCGACCTGGAAGGCCCGGCCACGGCCCTGGTGGCTGGCGAGCGCACCGCCTTGAACCTGGCCATGCGGCTGTCAGGCATCGCCACCGCCACCGCTGAATTGGTGGCTCAGCTCCAGGGCACGGGTGTGCGTCTGGCCGACACCCGCAAGACGACACCGGGGCTTCGCTTGCTGGAGAAATATGCGGTGCGCTGCGGTGGTGGCATCAACCACCGCATGGGTCTCGATGATGCGGCAATGCTGAAGGAGAACCACATCGCCTGGGCGGGGGGCATCACGATGGCCATCGCCGCAGTGCGTGAGCAGGCCCCCTGGCCTACGGCCGTGATTGTGGAAGCGGAGACGGAGGCTCAGGCGCTGGAGGCGGTGCGGGCGGGCGCCAATGGGGTGCTGCTGGATGAATTCAGCCCTAAGCAGCTCACGCAGCTGGTGCCGCGCCTGCGGGCCTCCAGCACCGGTGTGGTGGTGCTGGAGGCCTCCGGCATTCAGCCCGAGCAGTTGCAGGCCTACGCCGCCACCGGCATTGATCTGATCTCCACCAGCGCGCCGGTGACCCGCAGCCGCTGGCTGGATCTGAGCATGCGTTTCACCTGAGGAGAGATGATCGGTGCCGGATGTTCCGGCCCTGATGCTCAGCCTGTCCAACACCCTGGATGCCCAGCTGCGGGCGGCGATGCAACGGGCCTTCCCGGTGGCCGATGCGGTGCTGGACCCCCAGCTGGCTCCCGCCAGCAAGCCGGAATTCGGTGACTTCCAGGCCAACGGTGCGCTGCCCCTGGCCAAGCCCTTGAAGCAGGCCCCCCGGCAGATCGCCACCGCGATTGTGGAGCAGCTGCAGGCCGATTCTGGTTTCACAGACCTGTGCCTGGAGCCGCAGATCGCCGGGCCTGGATTCATCAACCTCACGATTCGGCCGGAGCGGCTGGCGGCGGAGGTGTCGGCGCGGCTGGGGGACGAGCGTCTCGGTGTGCCTGCAGTGGAGCAGGCTGCTCCGGTGGTGGTGGATTTCTCCAGCCCCAACATCGCCAAGGAGATGCATGTGGGGCATCTGCGCTCCACGATCATTGGTGACTCGCTGGCGCGGGTGCTGGAGTTCCGCGGCCATACGGTGCTGCGTCTTAACCACGTGGGCGACTGGGGCACCCAGTTCGGGATGTTGATCACCCACCTCAAGCAGGTGGCGCCGGACGCGCTCGAGACCGCCGATGCAGTGGATCTAGGCGATCTGGTGGCCTTCTACCGCGAAGCCAAGAAACGCTTTGATGACGATGAGGCCTTCCAATCCACCTCCCGGGAGGAGGTGGTGAAACTGCAGGGGGGCGATCCGGTGTCGCTCAAGGCCTGGGGGCTGCTCTGCGATCAGTCGCGGCGTGAGTTCCAGAAGATCTACGACCGGCTCGACATTCGCCTCAATGAGCGAGGTGAGTCGTTCTACAACCCCTTCCTGCCCGCGGTGATTGATGGCTTGAAGGCCGCTGAACTGCTGGTCACTGACGACGGTGCCCAGTGTGTGTTCCTCGAAGGTGTTCAGGGCAAAGACGGCAAGCCCCTGCCGGTGATCGTGCAGAAGAGTGATGGCGGCTTCAACTACGCCACCACCGACCTGGCGGCCATCCGCTATCGCTTTGGTGCAGCTCCGGATGGGGATGGTGCCCGCCGTGTGGTGTATGTCACCGATGCCGGCCAGGCGAATCATTTTGCCGGGGTATTCCAGGTGGCCGAACGGGCCGGCTGGATCCCGGACGGTGCGCGCCTCGAGCACGTTCCCTTTGGCCTGGTGCAAGGGGAGGACGGCAAGAAGCTCAAGACCCGCGCAGGCGACACGGTGCGGTTGCGGGATCTGCTCGATGAAGCCGTCGAGCGCGCCGAAACCGACCTGCGTTCACGCCTGAAGGAAGAGGAGCGCAGTGAGTCGGAGGAGTTCATCCAGAACGTGGCGGGCACCGTCGGCCTGGCGGCGGTGAAATACGCCGATCTCAGCCAGAACCGGATCACCAACTACCAATTCTCCTTTGATCGGATGCTGGCGTTGCAGGGCAACACGGCCCCGTATTTGCTCTATGCGGTGGTGCGCATCGCCGGTATCGCCCGCAAAGGGGGTGACCTGGAGGTGTCGACGGGGCAGCTGCAGTTCAGCGAACCCCAGGAATGGGCCCTGGTGCGGGAGCTGCTCAAGTTCGATTCTGTGATCGCTGAGGTGGAGGAGGAGCTACTGCCCAACCGCCTTTGCAGCTATCTGTTCGAGCTCAGCCAGGTGTTCAACCGCTTCTACGACCAGGTGCCGGTGCTCAAGGCGGATCCTGAAGCGCTGGCATCCCGCCTCGCCCTCTGCCGCTTAACGGCAGACACCCTCAGACTGGGTCTCGGACTGCTGGGCATCGCCACCCTGGACCGCATGTGAGCGACACCATCCAACCGTTCACCCCCGGTGGTGCTCCGGCGGCCCGTGCCGCAGTGGAGCAGCTCAAGGCCTACAGCGCGCCTCTGGAGGGTCGCCGCCATATGCTGCGGCTTGATTTCAACGAGAACACGATTGGCCCCAGCCCCCTGGTGGCCCAGGCGCTGCGCAACTTCAGCACCGAAGAAATTGCCGTTTATCCGGAGTACGACGGCCTGCGGGAGGCGCTGCTCCAGAACCTGGTGGAGACCGGCTGCCGTCCGGGGTTGAAGCCTGCTCAGGTGGGCCTGTTCAACGGTGTGGATGCCGCCATCCATGCGGTATTGCAGGCCTATGGCGATGCCGGTGAAACGTTGCTGACCACAGCGCCCACCTTCGGGTATTACAGCCCCTGCGCTGGGATGCAGGGCATGACGATCAAGGCGATCTCCTACGAGGGGGAGACGTTTGACTTCCCCCTGGCGGCCATTCAGGAGGCGTTGGCGGCTCGCACGCCGCGGTTGCTGTTGATCTGCAACCCCAACAACCCCACCGGCACGCGCTTGCCAGCGGATCAGGTGATTGCTTTGGCGGCCTCAGCCCCGGGCACCTTGGTGGTGGTGGATGAGCTCTACGAGGCCTTCACCGGGGACAGCGTGCTGCCGAGCGCGGATTTCACGGCCACACCGAATCTGCTGGTGTTCCGCTCCTTGGCCAAAACAGCTGGATTGGCGGGGTTGCGGATTGGCTTTGCCATTGGTCATGCCGATGTGGTCGATCGGGTGAGCCGCGTCACGGGGCCTTACGACGTCAACAGCGTGGCCGTGGCTGCGGCGTTTGCTGCCTTGGCCGATCAGTCGTATGTGGACGCCTATGTGGCCGAGGTGCTGCGTGCTCGCGATTGGACCGTTGAGGCACTGCTACAGGCTGATGTGCGCCATCACTGCGACGGAGGCAACTACCTCTTGATCTGGCCCCGGCGCTCCGTGGAAGAGATCGATGCGGCCTTGCGCAGTGAGGGCATCCTGATCCGTTCCATGGCGGGCAAACCGCTGATTGATGGGTGTTTCCGCGTCAGCATCGGCACCACCAGCCAGATGCAGCGCTTTATGGAGGCCTATCTGAGCATCGATCCATGAGCCGCCGGCTGCTGTTGCTGGCCACGGGCGGCACCATCGCCGGCCAGGCAAGCGACCCAACCCGTTTGAACGACTACACCGCCGGTGCCATGGCGGGAGACGCGTTGCTGGCGGCGGTCCCCCAGTTGCAGAACCTGGCGACGATCAGCGTCGAGCAGGTGGCCAATGTCGACAGCGCCGAACTGTTGTTTGAGCATTGGCGAGCGCTGGTGGCGCGCATTCGTGCTGTCTTCGCGGCGGACGCCGAGCTGACGGGTGTGGTGATCACCCATGGCACCAACACCCTGGAGGAGACCGCCTGGTTGCTGCAGCTGCTCATTGATGATCCTCGGCCGGTGGTTCTGGTGGGGGCGATGCGACCGGCCACGGCCCTCAGTGCCGATGGTCCGCTCAATCTGTTCCAGGCGGTGCAGGTGGCTTTGAGTCCTGAAGCCCGTGGCCACGGCGTGCTGGTGGTGATGGATGGCCAGATCCATCCATCTCGCCATGTCGGCAAAGTGGCCACCCAGGGGGTGGGGGCCTTCGCCAGCCCCGGGTATGGGCCTTTGGGCTGTGTGGATGACATGGGCGTTCATTTGCCAACGGCGACTGGATCACGCCAGGTGCCCTTCGCTGCGCTGGCTCTACCGGAGCAATGGCCCCAGGTGCCCATCGTCTACGGCTGTGTGGAGCCCGATCCGTTGATCCTCCAGGCCTGTCTCAACGCCGGTGCTCCGGGCTTGGTGTTCACCGGTACCGGAGCCGGCCAGCTGTCGGCGGGTGAGCGTTCTGTTCTGCAGGCCTGGGCTGGGTCGCGGCCGTTGATGTTGCGGGCCAACCGCTGTGGTTCTGGCCCCGTGCACCACCATCACGAGGATGAACGGCTCGGGCTGTTGCCTGCTGGCAACCTGAGCCCGCAGAAGGCCCGGGTGCTGCTGTTGCTGGCCTTGATTGCCGGACTGAGTCGGGATGATTTGGCCGAATTGATCAGCGCAGCACCTGTTACCGCAACACCCATTATCGCAACACCTATTATCGCAACACCGTGATCACAGTGGTGTCCGGCAGGTTGGCGGGGAGGTTGATGCTGCGGCCTGGATTCACCACGGTGGTGCCGCCCATGGCGTTGAGGAACGGTTGAACTCCGCCCTGATCACAGTTGGCAGGGGCATTGCCGTTGATGTATTGCACCGGGATGACTCGTCTGGGGTTGAGCTGCTTCACCACAGCAGCAGCTTCCTCACCGTTGTAAATCTTGTCGCCTCCACCAACACCGATGATCAGCACATCGGGGCGGCCCAAAAGTACGCGGTCAGGGCCGCTGATCGGTCCGGCGGTGGCACCCACATGGGCGAAGTCAAGACCACCTTGTTGCCAGCGCCAGATCGTGGCATTACCGAAGCGACGGCCTTCGATCCGGTCGTGGGGGCTGGCGAAACCCTCCAGATTCAGACCCCCCACCTTGTAGGAGCCGGGCGCCACCAGAAAGCGTCCCGAGGCAACACCGCGGGCCCCTTCGTCGGCCAGTTCGGAGCTGGCCAGCACGAGGCCTGCGTTGACGCGGGGTTCTGGCAAGCCCACTGCACAACCCACAGCTTTGTAGGGATTCAGCAGAACCGATTGGCCCCCACCCTGTATCAGCAGGGCCCGTTGGCCATAGCTACTGATGCTGACTCCACCGGCATGGGCGACGGCCTGCAGGCTCAGTGCCAATCCTGTGGCGGCAAATGCAGCTGAGCGCAGGACGTGCATGGCTAATGAACAGCAGAGAGCGGACGCTAACAGCGTTCTCCGTTGGCTTCCTTCAAAAAGTTGGCCAGCAGTTGGTGGCCGGCGTCGGTCAACACACTCTCGGGATGAAACTGCACCCCCTGAAGATGGCGATGTTCACGGTGGCGCAGGCCCATGATCGTGCCGTCCTCCAGCCAGGCCGTCACCTCCAAGCAGTCCGGCAGTGAGCTGCGTTCGGCGATCAGGGAGTGGTAGCGGGTGGCTGTGAGGGGCTGAGGTAGCCCGGCGAACACCCCTTCGCCGTTGTGCAGCACGGGGGAGGTTTTGCCATGCATTTGTTGGCTGGCACGCACGACGCGGCCGCCATGCACCTGGGCGATGGCCTGATGTCCTAGACAAACCCCAAGGGTTGGAGTGGTGGGGGACAGATCCTGGAGCACCTCCAGGCAGACCCCGGACTGGTCCGGATCGCCCGGACCAGGCGAGAGCAGGATGGCGTCCGGCTTCAGTTCTCGGATCTGCGCCAGGGTGAGGGCGTCGTTGCGGTGCACCTGGAGATCCGCAGCGATGGGGTAATGGGGAGCCAGCTCACCGAGGTACTGCACCAGGTTGAAGGTGAAGCTGTCGTAGTTGTCGATGACCAGCAGCATCGGCGGGACCTCAGAAATTCAGGCGGAGGAGGAGCGGTGGAAGCAATAGGAACAGAGCGATCAGCAGGGAGCTGATGGCTGCCACCAGCACCGCGGCCGCGGCGCAGTCCTTGGCGATGCGGGCCAGGGGGTGGTAACGACGACCGATGGCCAGATCCACCACCGCCTCGATGGCGGTGTTGAGCAGTTCCAGCACGAGCACGGCCGTGACCGTGAGCGCTAACACAGCCATGCGGATCAGATCCAGTTGCAGCACAACCGCCAGGCCGAAGACCACCGCACCGATCAGCACATGGATGCGGAAGTTGCGCTGGCTGCTGAACGCGTAACCCAGCCCCTGAGCTGCGTAACGAAAGCTGGCCGGTAGGTCCCCGGCGATCCGCCAGCTGCGGCGTCGTGCCGCCAGTTTGACGGCCTTGAGTTCGTTCTCCACCGGCAGAGGTAGCTCAGTGGGCATTGACGTCGACAGTGGTGTCCACCGAATGCGGATCTCGGATTCGAACGTTACTTCCACCGTCGAGCAGCTGCTCCTGCAGTTGCAACATCGCCACGAGGCTTTCCTCATCAGGATGGTCCCAGCCCAGCAGATGCAACAGGCCATGGCTCACCAGCCAGCGCAGCTCTCGGGTGAGGTTGTGACCGTGCTCCGATGCCTGGCGTCGAGCCGTGTCGAGTGAGATCACGATGTCGCCCAGTTCCACGCACGACACGTCCGGCAAGCCTGGGGCTTCCTCCAGCGCCGCAAACGACAGCACATCAGTGGCCTGGTTCCGTTGCCGCCAGGTGCTGTTGAGCGCGGTGATGGTGGCGTCGTCGGTGAAGCGCAGCCCCAGGCTCACCTCATCGGCTTGGCACACCAACGCCGGACAGGGCAGTGATGGGTCGGCGCAGATCGTTTGGATCCAGTCGACCAGAGTTATCTGCCAGGTTTGAGTCTCGATCAGGGAGCTGGGGTCCTCGGGACTCCAGGGACCAGCGGCATCGAGGGCCAGATCAAGCTCCATGCCTATCCCGGCAGGGTCGGTCGCCCCAGCCAGGCCACGAGGGTGATGAAGCCCAGAAACCCCATGGCGGTCAGGCCGAAGTGGAACAGGCTTTTGCTGCCCTTGCGCACCATGTTGCGCATTGCCTGTTTGACGAAGCTTGGTGGTGGGGTGCTCTCGGTGGCCATTAAGTCAGGAATCGGCGTCGGCGCCGGGGCTGTCTACACCCTGGCGCAACGAGGCGTCGATGAAGGGGTCGAGGGCCCCGTCCATCACCGCCTGCACATCATTGGTCTCCTCGCTGGTGCGCAGGTCCTTGACCATTTGATACGGATGGAACACGTAGTTGCGGATCTGGTTGCCCCAGGCCGCTTCAACGATGTCGCCACGGATGTCGGCGATTTCGGCGGCCCGTTGCTCCTGGGCGATCACCAGCAGCTTGGCCTTGAGCAGCGCCATGGCCTTTTCCTTGTTCTGAAGCTGCGATCGCTCCTGGGTGCAACGCACCGCCAGGCCCGTCGGGATGTGGAGGATGCGCACCGCTGTTTCCACCTTGTTGACGTTCTGTCCGCCCGCACCACCGGAACGACTGGTGGTGACCTCCAGATCCTTTTCGGGAATGTCGATGTCGACCTCCTCATCGATCTTGGGCATCACCTCGATGCCGGCAAAGCTGGTCTGACGCTTGTCGTTGGCGTTGAACGGTGAGATCCGCACCAGTCGGTGGGTGCCCTTCTCATTCCGTAGATAGCCGTAGGCGTAACGGCCTTCCACCTCGATCGTGCAGCTCTTGATGCCTGCTTCCTCACCCTCGGAGAGTTCGTCCACGGTCACCTTCATGCCGTGGTCTTCCGCCCAGCGTGTGTACATGCGCAGCAGCATCTGTGCCCAGTCCTGAGCATCGGTGCCACCGGCGCCAGCATTGATGGTGAGCACAGCGCCTTCCTTGTCGTAATCACCACTGAGCAGGCGTTCCAGCTCCCAGCGGTCCAAGCCCTGGCGCAGTTGATTGAGGCCCTCCTGGGCCTCGGTGAGCATCTCCTCGTCCGGTTCCAGCTCGTAGAGCTCCAGCGTTGCCTTGGCATCGTCCACAGCACCGCCCCAGTCCGCCAGCTGCTGCAGCTGCGCCTTCACCTCATCCAGGCGGCGCATCTGCTTCTGGGCCGCCTGCTGGTCATCCCAGAAATCAGGCTGGGCGGCGAGTTGTTCTAGATCTTGTTGTCTGGCCTTCAGTGCGGGGACGTCAAAGACAGTCCTGGGCATGGCCCAGGCGGTCAGTGAGCTCGGAGAGATCGCGCTTGAAGTCGGTGAGATCCAGCAAGGACTGCGGTTCTGATCAATTGTTGACGCTATCAGTGCCGCCGCTGCATAGGATCCGCACAGCTGGAGCATCTCCATGGCCAAGGTCGAGATCTACACCTGGCGCACCTGCCCCTTCTGCGTTCGCGCCAAGGGTCTGTTGGACCGCAAAGGTGTGAGTTACACCGAGCATGCCGTGGATGGTGACGAACCCGGCCGCGATGCCATGGCCGCCCGTGGTGATGGCCGCCGCAGTGTTCCCCAGATCTTCATCGACGACCGTCACATCGGTGGTTGCGATGACCTCCACGCCCTCGAGCGGTCCGGTGAGCTCGATCCCCTGCTGAACGCCTGAGCCATGCGCCAGCTGTTCGTGCTGGATCCGCTGTCGCAGATCCGGCCGGAGAAGGATTCCACCGCCGCGTTGATGCAAGCGGCCCAGCGGGCCGGGGATGACATCTGGTCCTGTACGCCTTCGGACTTGATCGCCCGAGGGGATGAGCCCATGGCGGTGGCGTTGCCTGTGACACCGGACCCCTGGATCGCTGTTGGAGCGCCAGAACGTCAGTCTCTGGCCGGGTTTGACGTGATCTGGATGCGGAAGGATCCACCTGTTGACGAGGCGTATCTCTATGCCACCCATCTCCTGGAGGTGGCGGAGCGGGCTGGTGTTCGTGTGTTGAACCGTCCCAGTGCCCTGCGGGCCTGGAACGAAAAACTCGGTGCCCTGCGCTTCAGCCGCTGGATGGCGCCCACCCTGGTGGCCGGCCGGGTCTCCGAGTTGATGGCCTTTGCCCGGGAGCAGGGCGACGTGGTGCTCAAGCCCCTCGGCGGTCGAGCGGGACTTGGCGTGATCCGCGTGCAGGCCGAGGCACCGGGCCTCAAGGCCTTGTTGGAGTTGGTGACGGAGCAGGAACGGCTGCCTGTGATGGCCCAACGCTTTCTGCCTGACGTGACGGAGGGTGATAAGCGGATCCTGCTGGTGGACGGCGACCCCCTTGGTGCGGTGAATCGTCGCCCGTCGGAGGGGGAGTTCCGCAGCAATCTGGCGGTGGGTGGACAGGCCGAAGCAACGGAATTGAGCGAGCCTGAGCGTCAGATCTGTGCAGCGTTGGCACCGGCTCTGCGGGCAGAAGGGTTGTTCTTCGTTGGCATCGATGTGATCGGCGGCATGCTCAGCGAGATCAATGTCACCAGTCCCACCGGCGTGCGGGAAGTGGAACGCTTGATGCAGGAGCCCTTGGCGGATCAGACGATCGAACGGTTGCGCTCACTGGTCTGAAGTTTCAGCTGATCGGCGAGGACCGCCAGCTTCAGTTCCACTTCCTGGCGTTCCCGTTCAGCGATGGACCCGCGCACCAGCCCTGCTCCGGCGGTGAGATCGAGATGGCGCCCGCGGGCGTGACCGCAACGGATCGCCACCCTGAGCTCGGCGTCCCCGGCGCTGTCAATCCAGCCGATCGGCGCGGCATAACATCCCCGTTCGAACGGTTCAAGGGTGCGCAACCAGGCCATGGCCTCTCGCCGTGGCAAGCCTGCAACTGCCGGGGTCGGGTGCAGTTGTTCCGCCAAGCTGAGCGCAGATCGTCCCTGCACTTCAGCTGTGATCGGGGTGTGCAGATGGGTGAGTTGGCCGTGGCGGGCCAGCTGCGGCTGGCGGCGGCGGCAGGGAGTCAGTCCCATCTGCCGCAACTGGTTGGTGAGTGTGTCCACCACCAGCTCATGTTCACGGCGGTCCTTGTCGGAGCGCAGCAGTTGCATGCCGTCATCACCCTCACCCGCGGTGCCGGCGAGGGCATCACTGCGCAGCCAGCCCCCCCTCAGGCTCAGCAGGCGTTCGGGTGAAGCGCCGAAGAACACATCATCAGCTTCTCGTTGCCACTGGAAGCGGCAGCTGCCGGCCTGCTGACGCCGCAGTCGTTGCAGCAGGGGTAGGGGATTGAAGCGGTTGTCCAGATCGATGGTGTGCCGCACCGCCAGCACCAGCTTGTGCAGCTCTCCGCCATTGACCAGTTCGATGCCGCGCTCAACAGCCCGGCTGTAGCGCTGTTTCCACAGATCCGGGTTGCCGTTGGCCAGCTGCGTCGGTGATCGACTGGAGGTGATAAACGGCAGGTCGGCTTGGAGTTGTTCGCATTTGAGCCACAGCTGTTCGGCCAGCTCCCGGGCTTCGGCTGCGGAGTTGACGACCCCATTGAGGCGGAGCCAGCCACGGCGGCCCTGACGGGTGAGCTGCCAGCGGGGCAGCACTGCTTCCACGGCGGGAGGATGCATGGCGCCGTGATGGTGTTCTCCGACCTGTTCGAAAAAGCGGAAGCGAAGCAACACCCTTGGCCTGGCCTGGGCAGGGCTGATGGCCCTGGTGTCCACCAGACGGTTGAGGCTCAGATCGGTGAAGCGCTGGGCCAGCTCGAAACGACGCGCACCGGCCAGTTCCAGCTGCTGGCAGGACCCTGCAGCCGCCAGACAGAGCCCTGGAGCACCATCCATCAGCATCTGAAACGACGCCTGATCCGCCAGCACCGGCAGGGCATGGAGCGGATCGATGCCGTCGAGGGGCAGAGCCAGGCTGAGCAGCGTGTCCTCGCCACCAGAAGACATCCAGCCCTGCTGGGAGGCCTCGAGAACACTGCTGAAAGAACAATCAGCCGACATTCGCGGCGATTCCGGCCAGGGTTACTGCTCAAATGTATGGGTCATCACCCGCTGGAATCGGGTCCGGTCCATGGTTGAGCCGCAGGCTGTCGCATCCCGTTACGCCGATCGGCGCCTGCTGTGGAAAGCCGCGATCAAGTGGCCGATGTATTCCGTGGCCGTGATGCCCGTTTTGCTGGCGGCGGGGTGGCGAATCGGTGCCGTCGGATCGCTGCGCTGGACCCAGTTGTTCGGGTTTCTGCTGGCGGCCATCCTGCTGCTGCTCTGGGAGAACCTCAGCAACGACCTGTTCGATGCCGATACAGGAGTCGACACCACGGGTAAGCCCCACTCCGTGGTGAACCTCACCGGACGTCGCGACCGGGTTGCCCTGGCGTCGCTGGCATCCCTGGGATCGGGGCTGGCTTTGATGGCCTGGTTGGCCTGGTGCAGCTCCGTGTTGGTGTTGGCCCTGGTGTTGCTGTGCTGCGGCCTTGGTTACATCTACCAGGGACCTCCGTTTCGTCTGGGTTACCGAGGTCTGGGAGAACCGCTCTGCTGGCTGGCCTTTGGTCCCTGTGCCACCGCTGCAGCCCTGATGGTGCTGGAACCGCAGGGGGCAAATGTCATTCCCTGGGCAACCGCCTGGATGCTCGGGGCAGGACCGGCTGTGGCCACCAGCCTGGTGCTGTTCTGCTCCCATTTCCATCAGGTGAGCGAGGACTCGGCCCATGGCAAACGCTCACCGGTGGTGCGGCTGGGCACCGCCCGGGCAGCGGCCCTGATTCCCTGGTTGGTGGCCCTCACCCTGGCGCTGGAATGGCTGCCGATGTGTCGGGGGGACTGGCCTCTCACCGTGCTGCTGAGCGGCTTGGGGCTTCCAGCGGGTCTGGCTTTGATCCGTTTGATGCAGCGCTGCCATGACCAGCCGGACCGCATCAGCGGCAGCAAGTTTCTGGCCCTGCGGTTTCAGGCCTGGAACGGGCTTGGTTTGGCGTTGGGGCTGGCCCTGGGGAGGCTGTGATGCGTCTCCAGCTGCAGGGGCGCCGCTTTCGCTTTTCGTTGCGACAGCCGTTGCGGACCGCTGCGGGAGTGCTGGACGCCCGCGAAGGCTGGTTGCTGCGGATCGAGGCCAGCGATGGAGCCCTGGGGTGGGGGGAGGTGGCGCCGCTCGATTTCGCTGAGCGACCCCTGTGCGCAGTGGGTCTGGAGCAGCTGGTCGGGGAGTGGATGTCGCGTTCACATCTGGAGGAACGGCTTCCAATGCTGTCCCCCGCTTTGGGCTTCGGGGTCGGTGCAGCCTTGGCGGAACTGGATGGGCTGGTGGGTAAAGCTGCTCGGCAGGGCTGGTTGGCGGCGCCCAGGTCGGCCGAGCTGCTGCCGGCTGGTGATCGGATGCTGCATCAGCTTGAACAACTGCTGGAGCAGCGGGGCCGGCAACGGCAGTTGACGGTGAAGTGGAAGGTGGCGGCAGATCCGGACCCCCAGGAGTGGTTGCTGCTGGAGGCGTTGTTGGAGCGGCTGCCGTCCACGGCCTCCCTGCGGCTGGATGCCAACGGTGGCTGGAGCCGGGCCACGGCCCGCCGCTGGATGGAACGGCTGGTGGGGGATCCACGCTTTGCCTGGTTGGAGCAGCCCCTGGCGCCCAACGATCAAGAGGGATTGGACGAGCTGGCGGGCTTGGGACCGGTGGCTTTGGATGAATCGCTCGATCAGGACCCATCTCTGCGGGACCATTGGTGTGGATGGCAGGTGCGGCGTCCGCTGTTGGAGGGGGATCCACGGCCGCTGTTGCGGCAGCTGCAGGAGTGTGTGCCCTATCGGATGCTCAGCACCGCCTTTGAAACGGGCATCGGCCGCCGTTGGCTGCATCATCTGGCGGCGCTTCAGCAACAAGGCCCAACGCCGGTGGCGCCTGGGCTCGCGCCGGGCTGGTGCCCATCGGGACCCCTGTTCAGCGACGATCCGAACGCGGTGTGGGAGGCGGCGGCCTGATGGAGATCGATGTCGATATGTTGCTGCAAGGTCTTGATCGGCGGGGCTGGTTGCCGCTTCAACATCCCGGTGAACGCCGACCGATGGTGCCGGCTCAGCTCCTGCCGGAGGGTGATGGTGTGCTGGTGTCCAGCGGCGGCAGCAGTGGTGGGCGCCAGGTTTGCTTGCAGCCCTGGAGTCATCTGGATCAATCCGCCAGTGCAACCGCCAATTGGTTGGAGGGTATCGGTGTTGATCCAGCGGAGGCGTTGCTGCTCAATCCGCTGCCGCTGCATCACATCAGCGGGTTAATGCCCTGGTGGCGGAGCCGCTGCTGGGGGGCCCGTCATGTGCAGTTGACGCCGTCCTTGATGAAGGCCCCTGCTGGTTTGCTTCAGGTCTGCGAGCGATTACCTGATTGGGGCATTGCGCCTGTTGTGGTGTCGCTAGTCCCCACCCAATTGCATCGGTTAATGGCAGACCCCGCCGGGTTGGCTTGGTTGCAGGTCTGTGCCGTGATCTGGGTGGGCGGGGCAGCGCTGCCTGAGTCGCTGGCTGATCAGGCACGATCCCATGGCTTGCGCTTGTCCCCCAGTTACGGCGCTACCGAAACGGCTGCCATGGTGGCTGTGCAAACGCCGGAGCGCTTCCTGGCCGGACAGTCAGGTTGTGGCATTGCTCTCAACGATGTGGAACTCCGCTTGGATGCTGATCAAGCGCTGTTGGTGCGCACCCCTCGGTTGGCCGTAGGCCGTTGGTCGGCTGGTGATCCTCTGCGGCTACAGGCTTTGACGGATGTCCAGGGTTGGTGGCGCTCGGGGGACGCAGCCTCATTGGATCCCGAGCTCACGGTGCTGGGTCGTCGAGATGGTGCGTTGCAAACCGGAGGTGAAACGGTGTTCCCAGAGCAACTTGAAGCTCGACTTCAACTGAACATGATGATCGTGAAACTGGCACCGATTCCGGTGTTGCTGTTGTCCGAACCGGATCCGGAGTGGGGTGAACGGTTGGTTGCTCTAGTAGGAACTACGGACATGGCCTTGATCGGGTCACTGCGCCAGATGACGCGCTCATGGCTCAGACATGAGCGTCCCAAGCGTTGGTTGCAATGCCCAGGGTTAAGCCGAAACGCCATGGGCAAGTGGGAACGGCTGAGGTGGCGCCAATGGCTGGTCGGAGATGGCTCCCCCCAGGCTTGAGAGCAGGGACGTTTTGGGGCTTGGCAAAGCCCTTGAAGGACCAATTAATCCCTTAAATAATATTCACAAACAGAGTGGACGGCCTTTTCTTGCTAGCAAGAAGTTCTGCACCATCTCTCTTGGCTATGTCCAGCAACGCGTTCGGTAGCCTCCAGTTCCAGGCAGAGGGCAATGCTGATGAGATTTTGCAAAGGTCGTTCAGTGCAAGAACGGATCAATTTTCGGCTTTCTATGATATCCACAACTTGTATGATACACACGACTCCTATGATCCCTACAACATACTCTTTGACCCTTTGTATGACTTGAACAGTCCATTGATTAATGGGCTGTTGTTAAATACTAAATGGGGAGACGCGGATCCTGATGATTATCTCGGCCAGAATGGTTTCGAGCCCACTAAACTTACATATTACATAGGCCAGACGGGTGATTCAATTTCCGCTGCTGGAGATACATTTAATGCTGTAACCCCGAAGCCTGGAGAGCAGGAAGCCATTGAAGCCTCGATGAAGGCTTTTTCAGACGTCGCTCAATTGAGCTTTGAAGCATCCAGCAGCCTCTCGGGAAATACAACAATCGCTTGGGGAGTATCAGCTGATGAAAGCATTTATCATGGTATTGCCGATTTCCCTGGTGATTCTGAGGCAACAGCCGCTAGTGGCGTAATCATTTTCAACGAGGATTATGATGCCGATGGTGGAGAGGTTGAGTCCGGATCTTATTTTTATCTGACTTATATCCATGAGCTGGGGCATGCTCTTGGTCTAGCCCATCCCCACAACGGTGGAGAAGCTGGCTGGAATAGCTACGAGAGTGCATTGTTTCCAGGTGTGAGTGAAGGAGCTGACTCGTCCGCCGGAGAGTTTGACAATAATTCCACGCCGTGGACGGTAATGACCTACAACGATTCATCGTCGTACCTCGCGGTAAGCGATGCCAGTGGGCAACTCGATGATGTTTCTCCTGGCTATCAATCCATTGACGGCTACCTTGAAAATCTTGGACCAATTGATATTGCTGCTGTCCAGTATCTTTACGGCCCGAACCATCAAAGCAACGCCGGCGACACTGTCTATGCCCTAAATGAATATGAATTAAATGGTTACCGCAGTATTTGGGATGCCAGCGGTAATGACACGATCGACGCATTTGATTCTTCTAGCTCGGTCGTCATTGACCTGAGGAACGCCACATTGGAAAATGAAATTGGCGGAGGTGGTTTCCTTTCCAAGATTAATGACGAATACAAGGGATATACGATTGCCTACGATAGTTTGACACTGGCTGGTTTTGGTGATGGCGCCTATCAAGCGGTCATTGAGAATGCAAGAGGGTCATTCCTGAACGACTCACTTCAGGGTAATGACTATGACAATTTGCTTGAAGGTGAGGGTGGTGATGACACCCTGATTGGAGCTGCTGGTGCAGACACTCTTTATGGCGCTGAGGGTGATGATGTTTATACCGGTGGTGCTGGTGGAGACCTCTTTGTTTTTGATTCTGGGGCGAATATCATCAATGATTTTGATCCGAGTCCCTCAGGAGACAATGATGATATCGCTATAGATTTCGACGTAGTCGATCCCTGGGTGTCCATTACAGGTGACTCCCTGTTTATTTACGACGAGAATTCTAATGCATCATTGCAGCTCGCCGGAAAGGCGAGTCTTTATGTTTCTGAAGCCGTAAGTGATTATGATTTTATAGTTGATTCCTCTGTTTTCAGTGATGACGGAGCCACAATTGTTGAAGTGATTGATGAATCAGGCTGGATTGACCATCCAGGTTTTGGATCCGACTATGACTTCATTGATCGTTCCAAGTTTGCCTCAAATATTGATATTTACGACTACTTTTATTCCCATGAAATGGAGGAATGGTTTACAGGAACTCTGCCTGATCCAACCTCCATTACGTTTGAAGCTGATAATGGTTGGTTGGATGTTAATGGTTCGTTTGGTTCCAGCGCCTTTTCCCCAGATGATCACCAATATCTAGCTGGTACCTCATCCCCTTACAGCACATTCAGCCCTGCTTCCACCGGTGCCGATGGCCGAACAACATTGGTGCCGTCTACGTCGTCTGGAAACCATGGCGACGGCACAGCTGCAGGAACAATTGAATTCATTCTTGCCGATGGTGGAGCCTTCGATGGCAACCGCATCCACTTCAATCTTGAGAACATCGGGCACAGTGGTGGCCCAGATGAGCCTGATTTGGCCCGTTTGAACAGTGGTGCCAATATTGATCGTGGCATCAACATGACCTTCGGCACCGATTTGGTGGCTGGTGGTCAGCGTGATCAGTTCTTGGAAGTTCTTCCCAGCGAGCAAAGCGAAGGTGGTCTGAAAATTCACTTCTCCGGGACCGAAGCAGGTTCTGGCGATGCCTTTGATAATCCGGTTACTGCCTTTGGCTTCTACTTGATGGGTCGCGAGATCAAACGCGATGTTTATCTCGATGTCTATGACACCAACGAGGAACTGATTTATTCCATGCCGACGATGGAGCCGGATGATATGAGTGAGGCCGTTGTGGAATATATTTCTTTCGCGCTTGATGAGGAGGATGAATATCCAATTAAGACCATTCATCTCCGCGAAGAATTTGTTGCTGGTGATACGGCAAGCCGGCGAGATATTTTCAGCATTGATAACCTCGTGGTTCAGTTCGGTGATCAATTGGCTGCGGTTGATAGTGATCAAGGTGGCGGTGACTTCGATGGGGATGAACCAAATATTGAAATCTTTGTTGGCCCAGGATCCCTCAACAACCCTTACTACACCTTCTACAAAGATCAGGCTGGAACAGCAGCACTTGATTATCTGACCCTTGATATCAACCGAACCTATAGCTTTAAGCGTGTTAACGATGCGACGTCACACCCCTTCTTCCTGAGTGACAAAGGAAAAGGGCAGAATTCTTCACGAAATATCAGCTTGTCAGGAGATGGCTCCGTGGCGACCGGAATCACTGATGATCAGACACTGAATCTTGCGTTCTCAGACCTAGCGACACCTTCCAATCTAAGCAATATCACTGGCTTTTGTACATCACACAGCAACATGTCAGCCAAGTTTGCTGTCGTGAGTGGCGAGTTTAATGAACTTGTCATTGATAATGATAATAATGACGCCCTTTATCGCGACGAAGAGGGGTATGTGTTTATTCTCCCTGAGAATGACTCCTCCAAGACCCCTATCCTGATTACTGATCAATATATTGATGATGCTGCCGGCATATTCTGGCAGGATGAATATGGCGATGCTCAATATATGCCTGCAGCACTACATAAAACATCAACTGGATATCGTGTGGCCGTCAGAGATGTTTGGAATGGATATGATTGGGAGACTGGTGAGGATCGGAAGTTTGAAGAATGGGTCATTTTAGATCTTTCGTCTTCCGGTGTTATTGATCCCGACTCGATACGCTGGAATGCTGCGATAGCAGGTTATGAAGGGCAATTTAGTGAGGATATTGACGGAGACGATGTTGTTGGTGTTAATACCTCGACATTAATGGAACTAAGGTCTGATGAACCTGAATTCAAGCAGGTAGGCGATAAGCTCTACATGGATAGTCAGAATTCTATTTATATTATTCCTGCGGCTGGAGGTTCTCCGATTCTGATTACCGAAGAAGGCGGCTTCCCTGCGTACCTTTATGAGGATTATGGTTACTCCGATCCCGATCAAGCGAATGGAAATGATTTTAGGAAAGCCCATGCAGTTGTTGCGAAGGACGATGGATATTTGCTGGCGGTCAAGCATCAATATGGTGGTCGCCCGGAGTGGGAGCTAGTCAATGTTTCCGCTGATGGTCAGTTGGATTGGTCTACTGCCATGTGGACCCAAGATATCTCTGACCGTGAAAAGATGTTTGGTGAAGATTTAGACCTTAATGGCAGTATCGGTATATCGACTGATGATTTGATACCAGTAGAAGCTGATTCGACTGGTGATTTGCTCACAAGAAATGATCAGGGCGAACTCTTTATTCTTCAAGATGGAATAGAACCTTTGAAGTTGACAGACGAATGGGGGGGGAAGTGTTGTTTTTGATAATGGACACCAAGATGAATATGGCTCATGGTCACAAGAGCCATACCAGGTCGAATTCTCAGAGGAAGACGGAAAATATATTTTTGCTGTTCTTGAGAAATGGTCAAACACCTGGGGCGGCGAAACCCATGAAGATCAGCAGTGGATCGTTTACTCGGTAGATTCGGATGGTTCCCTTAGTTGGGACAGTGCTGAGTGGAATGCCAATATTGCCAAGTATGAGGCAACCTTTAACTTTGATCTGAACGATGATGGCTTTACTGGAATCAATGAAGCCTCTATTTTGAAGTCAGATTCAGATACTGAAGGTACTGAGCTTTGGAAAGACAGTACTACAGGTTCACTCTTTATTGTTGATGATGGAAAGGAAAAATCAGATAGGAAACAAATCCTGGATCAAGGAGGTTGGGAGCCTCAGCTTGAATTTTCTGATAATTGGGAGGGTGGGTCTCATACGTCCACTGTGTTTGCGGTCGAAGCTACTAATAATGGCTATGCCTTGGTAATCAAGCATGAAGATACTTTTAATGATCACGACACGATTTCTGGCGGAGAAGGTTATGACACGATTTCTGGCGGAGAAGGTTATGACACGATTTCTGGCGGAGAAGGTTATGACACGATTTCTGGCGGAGAAGGTTATGACACGATTTCTGGCGGAGAAGGTTATGACACGATTTCTAGCGGAGAAGCTGAAGACACGATATTTGGCGGCGAAAGCAATTCAGTTCCGCCGCCATCAGAGGCGCCAACTCCATTTGTTCAGGCCAAACCAGATGAAGATGACTCAAACTCGATGGTCTTCTGGGAAATTTTAAATCTTGATTCCGAAGCAAGAATTGATTGGAGTCAGATCTCTGCATTTACAGAATCAATTGCCGGATACGAAAAAGTCTTCAATCAGGATCTTGATTTGGATGGCAAGATAGGAGTTGATATTGGTGCATTAAGTTCACTTCAGACAGACACAACGGGGTATCAGTTGAAGGTGTCCACTGCAGGCACTGTTCACATTTGGGATGGAACAAATTCTGAATCGATTGTTGATGTTACTGATATAAATGGCGGTACACCATCGATGGTCGTCTCAGATGATTGGGGAGAGTACGGTAGCTTTAATATTGCCCCCTATGCAGTTGTCAAAATCGACGGGGGGTCGTCGCTCGATTATTATCAATTAGCTGTTAAAATTCATGATGTTTATTCTTACTATGAAGGCTCTATTCTAGTTTCGGAAGAACGCGTTGAGTGGGAGATCTACAAAGTCTCGTTGGACGGAGTTATTGATTCCTCTGAGAAGACCCATGCGTTCTCGATTATTCCGTGGGAGCCTAAGTTTGGCCAGGATATGAATGGTGACGATGACTTCTCTGGAACCGTAAACATCAAATATAGACGCACTGATAGCTCTGGAGTTGATGGCGTTAGTATCGGTGAAGCTGATGGTCAGCTTTATATCATTAATGGCGCCACACAGATTGCTGTTCAAGACCCATGGATAGAAGATAATGTAAATTGGGGTGATGGGGGATATCAGTCAACTGCGTTGGCTGCTGAATTGAACGACAATGGCACTACGGTTACAACGGACGATTACTATCAACTTGCTGTTAAGCAGACCAATACTTGGACTGATTACTGGGGAGGTGGCCAAACTCAGACCGATATTAATTGGCAGGTTTATGCGATTGATTCTGCTGGACGTATTGATTGGGAGAAGACGATTTGGACTCAATCTATTGCTGGATTTGAGAATTTCTTCGGCGAAGATCTTAATAATGACGGTACAAAGGGCATCGATTCTGGCAATCTAAAAGATGCCGAGTTAGACAAGTATGGCTACCGCTTGAAAAAAGATTCCGATAATTTGCTCTACATTGTTGATGAGAATGGTGAAAACACCATGCCTGTTAAGGATGAGTATGGTGGCTTCCCTTCCTTTGATCATTCCCACTCCTATTGGGGTGGCTCCCATCTTTCATCAGCGATTGCTGTGGAACAGAATGCTGACCTGAGTTTCTCCTTGGCTGTAAAACGTCAGGATAGTTGGGATGGAGAAACGAATACCTCATGGGAAGTTCTGAACATTTCTCAGGCTGGTGTCTTGTCTTGGGATAACGCCCAATGGTTGGACGACATCACTCTTCTTGAAACCACACTATTTAACGATGATCTCGACGGAGATGGGGCAACAGGTTTAGACCTCAGCGCTCTGAACGTTTTATCGACTGACATAGAAACGACCTCTGGGCGTTTGTATTCCAATGCTGCTGAGGACCGTTATTACATTCGGGATGGCAATAGCACCCTCGCAATTGCTCATGAATGGGGCGAACCAATTGACTTTAGTGGGAAAGAGAACTGGGGGTCTTTTGAGTTCTCTAGAGAGCCGATCGCGGCTGAGTCCCATTCCTTCACTGGAAGTGATGGCAGTACTTATGATGGCTATATCTTGGCAATTAAAAATACTTTTGTTGATTCATCAGGTTCTGAATTAGTTGAAAATATTGATTGGGAGATTGAGTATGTGAAGCCTTCTGGTGTTGTTGATGACATGTTGAGAACTCACACCAATGGCATTAAAGGTAAGGAGAAACTCTTCGCGCAAGACCTTGATGGTGACACCCAGATTGGTCTAGATATAACGAAACTTGTTTCGGTGTCGACTGACACTACCGGCGATCTTCTTAAAACCCTTGGAGAATCTCTGTATATCTTCAACGACAAAAATACAACGACCACTGACGATGATGTTGTCATTGAAGTCGTGGACGCATCGGGTTTCACGCCTTGGTTTGACTGGCAGGAGACTTGGGGTTACGGCGACTATGCCCAAGTTGAGAGTGCCAGTGCATATTCAGTCGAGTCCTTGGAGGATTCTGAAGGTAATACCAACTTCCTTCTAGGGATAAAGATCTCAAGCACATATGCAGGAGTAGAGGACACCTTCTGGGAAACGTTCAAGATCAAGGAGTCCAATCCAGGCGAGGGCGATTGGTACCTTGATTGGGATACCGGTTCTTTCTCTAAAGGTTCCCGACGTCTCGAGTCAATCTTTAATCAGGATCTTAACGGCAACGGTGTCGTGGACAGTGGATCGGTTAGCACTCAGAACGTCTCGACCGACACAAGTACTTCGGGATCGCGGGGTGCGGCCCTCGCCATCGATGATGAGGGTTCCCTCTACATCAAACGTGGTACCAACAACCCAATTCTGATTGAAGACGACAATGGTCCTGTCACTTTTGACTGGAATGATGCCTGGGGTGGTTACACCCGCACTTCCTCTGCTTTTGCCGTCGAGGGTCTTCTCAATGATGCTGGAACGGCGATTGGGTCATACAAACTAGCTGTGAAATATCAGGAGACGGATCAAAGAACAGATACGACTTCCACATACTGGGAAACCTTCATCGTCTCTTCTGAAGGTAAGTTGGATTGGGGTTCTGCCACCTGGGGGAAAATCAAGCGCCATGAAGGTGATCTGAACGAGGATATGGATGGTGATAATGCAATCTGGAGCGAGGCGAACGTTCAATACACAGCTGTCGATACCGATACTATTGGCTCCAAGCCATACTTAGATCCGGAAAATTATCTCTATGTACAGCCGTCGGGCTCGACCACCAAGTCCGCAGTGTTGACAGAGTCTGGTGATGCCTTCCTAGCTACGGAGTCCTTTAGCTACGGGAACTTCGCGTTTAGTCAGGCACCGCTCGCTGTTAAGGATGTCACAATTGGTTCTGGAGAATCAGCTTTGTCCTATTACAAGCTGCTGTTTGAGCAGACGATTACTGAAGGCTCGAGTGATCCGGTTAAGGAGTATATGACCTTGAATATTGATCAGGTATCGATGAAGGTTGACTGGGCTACTGAAACCTATTTCTTTAGCCATGAAACCCTTGAGGATCAGTTCCGGCTTGATCTGAATGATGACGGATCAGTATTTGAAGTCAACGCTAATTCCACGACTGCTATCGCGACTGATACGGCGGGAGCTAAATTGCGTCAAACATCTGACGGCTCTCTCTTCATTAAAGATGGTGAGAACTCAGCCTTTGCGGTGACTTATGCCGATGGATTACCCGTCGATCTCGATGTGCAAGAAACACTTTCTGACGTCCTGTCTCGCTCCACCAAGGCGATAGCGGTTCAGAAGTCGGGTGATCTATACAAATTGGTTGTGAAGGAAACGACAGGACTCACTGTTGATGGAGTTGAGACGTCGAGCGTTGTTTACGTTGTGTATGACGTCACCACCGCTGGTATTTTCAAGCCGAGTTCGGCGTTGTATCGCACAGAAGCCGAACTCAATGAGACGACCTGGTCTCAGGACATTACTGGTGATGGTGTTGTTTCCCAAGGCTCCACCTCTTCAGCATCCGATGCCTTCGCTGATGCAGTGGGGACCGATGTTAGTCAGGAGGTTGTCGATAAATTCCAAAACTCATCTGCATCCGACATCCTCTCAGTAAAGGCTGCTGATGGATCGAATCCGCTGTCTATTTTTGTCCCAACAGGCTCAGGTGCCAAAAGCAACGTTGACCTTACGGTCAAACAGGTGCAATCGGTTGACGCCCCATTGATGGCGAAAGCAGTTTATGACGCTGGTTTGACTGCACAAGTTCAATCTCGACGTGCGAAGACAACCGATACTTCTTACGAGGCTGTAACCGGTCTTTTGGATACTCAAATTACTGTGACTAATCAAGCCAAGTTTGGCAAGATTCAGTCAGTTTCATGGGTGCTTCCCGAGGATGTTGGTGCAGATCCGACATACATAGCTAAGAATTCTGTCACTGGTGAATTCACCAATCTTCAGTATGACGCTGAAACCGGCGAGGGTGCTCAGTGGGATGAAACCGACCGTACATTGACCCTGTTTGTGAGGGACAACGGTAAGAATGACGAGAGTGATGATCAGGGTACTATTAGAACTCCGGGTTTTGTAGCGGCCAGGTCATCTGGTACGACTTCGGATTCAACAACGCCGACTCCGACGCCATCAGTAACACCAACACCGACGCCATCAGCAACACCAACACCGACGCCAACACCAACACCAACACCAACACCGACACCGACACCATCAGCAACGCCGACTCCATCTCCATCAGCAACGCCGACTCCATCGCCATCAGCAACGCCGACTCCATCGCCATCAGCAACACCAACACCGACGCCAACACCGACGCCAACACCGACGCCATCAGCAACGCCGACTCCATCGCCATCAGCAACGCCGACTCCATCGCCATCAGCAACGCCGACTCCGTCGCCATCAGCAACGCCGACTCCGTCGCCATCAGCTACGCCGACTCCATCGCCATCAGCTACGCCGACTCCATCGCCATCAGCTACGCCCACTCCATCGCCATCAGCAACGCCGACTCCGTCGCCATCAGCAACGCCTGATCCCACACCTACAGCCTCAGATGAGCTGCCGGTTGATGTCTCTGACTTGGGCTCAGATGACATTTCTAGCCTCACCCCAGATGCTGTCAGCGAGCTGACTGCAGAGCAGGTAAATGATCTGTCTCCTTCCGCAGTTCAGGGCTTCACCGCAGAGCAGGTTTCGGAACTCTCTGAAGAAACAGTGGCAGGTTTCACTGCTCAGCAGGTCCAAAAGCTGGCACCAGAAGCAGTCGCTGGTTTCTCGAAGTCTCAAGTGTCTGAGTTGACACCGACGTCGTTGAAAGGGCTTTCATCCGAGCAAATGAGAGTTTTGCCTGCTTCTGCAGTGGAGGGTTTAACCGCAAAGCAGGTCTCAAAACTTTCTGAAGAAGCAGTGAGTGCCTTCACTCCTAAGCAGTTCAAGAAGTTGGCTCCAGAGGCAGTGGCAGGGTTCTCGAAGGCCCAGGTGTCTGAGCTGACTCCGAAGACGATCAAGGTGTTGGGTTCCGAGCAAGTGGAGCAGATGCCTAAAAGATCCTTCCAGGCACTGGATACTGCCCAACTTGCAAAACTCAGCAAGGATGCGGTCACGGGTTTGACCAGCGGACAGTTGCGGACACTGAGCGGTGCCGAAATTTCCGCCTTCAAGCCCGCCAAGATTAAGTCCCTCGATGCCGACGCCATCTCTGGTTTCAAGCCAGCGACGCTGAATGATTTCAGCCGCCGTCAGGTCAAGGCACTCAGTGACGACCAATTGGCTGGCCTGACCAAAAAGCAGATTAAGAAGGCGGGTGACTTCGTTGATGCCCTTACCGATCGGCAGATTGGTGCCCTCTCATTTGATCCAGGTCGTTCCAATCGTCTAATAGATCCACTGGATGATCAGAACTACTCGAGCCTGCTTTCCGGATTAGATCTTGAGACCCTCGCCTGATCTCTTGCTCACGCAAGGCTTTCAACAACCCTCATGGCTCAGGCCATGAGGGTTGTTTTATGGACTTCCACAGGGGAAGTGGCAACGGAGCCGATGGCAGGCCTGGTTGCAGTCGCAAGAATCTGGACACCCGCCGGAACCCGATGGCTGAGCTAACTGAAACCGAGATCAGCAACAAGAAACTGGCGGCTTGATTGCTGGGGATCTTTCTGGGCTCTTTCGAAATCCACAAGTTTGTACTCGGCTAACACAACGCCGGCATCATCATGTTGGTGGTGAGCCTTGCCGGTGGTGTGTTGACCTGTGGCATCGCCACTGGGGTGATGTCGATCATCGGGTTGATCGAGGGGGTCATCTACCTGACCAAGTCAACCGACGAATTTCGCGAGTTGTACCTCGATCAGGGGAAACCCTGGTTCTGATGCCGAGCTCTGGGTTCCAGCGATCCGCTAGTACAGCACTGCTGTCAGTGACCGCAGTGTTCAGTGCGGCAGCCACGATTGGCAGTGGGCAAGCGGGGTTTCATTCGCTGGCTGGGCTGCTGCCATGTTGCCTTGGCAATGTGCAGCCCTGCTCTGGGCCTGGCAGCGACGGTGTGACTAAAGGCTGGTGATCTGGCCTAAGGCAGAGGCTTCCAACCAGAGGTCCACAGTCTCCGGCAGCGCGCAGCGCTCACGGGAGTCCGAATGGATGGCCAAGTGGCGGACCAGACCGCAGGCCATAACGGTTGCATCGAGATGGAATTCACTTCGTACCTCAAAGCAGCCAGGGTCGAGCCGTTGAGGCTTCAGATGCACCTGCAGACGATCACTACCATGCACCGGGCGCTTGAAGTCGGCCTGGCAATGCACCACCGGCAGGGCCACCGCCGGCCACCGCTGCTGGCCTCGGCATCCCGGGAAGACACTGCCGGCGGCGATGCCGTAGCGCTCCAGGCTCTCCTCCCAGGCCTCATGGCACCAGCGCAGCAGCTGGTGAAAGTGCATCACACCGGCGGCATCAGTGTCGCCGAAATGCACCTGACGTTCAAGCTTGAGCCAGTGGTCGGGGGAGGTCACGGCAGTCGGAGGTGAATGGTTCAGGGCAGGGCCGGGAACCCCAGGATGCCCTTTACCTCGAAGCCATAGTTAAGGATCAGCCGAAGCAGCCAGAACGCCATAAGAGCAAAGCCCGCAACAAGTAAAAGTGACTTGCCACCCTTTAATGGGAACAACCGG
Source organism: Parasynechococcus marenigrum WH 8102 (assembly GCF_000195975.1). Classification (GTDB taxonomy): domain Bacteria; phylum Cyanobacteriota; class Cyanobacteriia; order PCC-6307; family Cyanobiaceae; genus Parasynechococcus; species Parasynechococcus marisnigri. Next base: position 2,196,217 of record NC_005070.1, on the reverse strand, counting down.
CGCCGATGTAGAGCCAGTCCGCTCCAGATCAACAGTCCCGCCGCGGCCATTGGGCCAAAGGCATGCCATTGGATCGATCCATGAAGATCACCGCTGAGCGCCGCTGCGGTGGCGCGGGTGAGAAAGCAAGTGGGGCAAGGCACACCTGTTAGTGCGCGCAGAGGGCATGCCCAACCGGGTAGCTCTGGATGGAGGCCCTTCAGCCAGAGAGACCCTGTGAGAACCGATGGCAACACGTACCCCGCGCTGCTGATTCGCCACAGGAACCGATTCAGAATCTCAGCGGTCGACCGATCCCATAATCACGTCAATGGACCCGAGGATGGCCATGATGTCGGCCACCTTGTGTCCCTTGAGGATGTGGGGAAGGATCTGCAGGTTGTTGCTGTCGGCAGCGCGGATCTTGAAGCGCCAGGGGGTCACGTCGTTGTTCCCTTGAATGAACACGCCGATCTCGCCTTTGCCGGATTCCAGCCGGGTGTAAAGCTCTCCGTTGGGGATCTTAAATGTGGGGGCCACCTTTTTGGCCACGTATTGGAAGTCGAAGCCAGCGGCGTCGCTCCCCTTGCCTTCGTTGAGGCGCTTGGCTTCCAGGTTTTCGGTGGGGCCGCCAGGAATCATGTCGCAGGCCTGGCGCAGGATCTTCAGCGACTGACGCATTTCTTCGATGCGCACCCGATAGCGGGCGTAGCAATCGCCTTCTTTCTCTGACGCCACTTGCCAGTCGAAGTCGTCGTAGCACTCGTAGTGGTCCACCTTGCGCAGGTCCCAGGGCACACCGGAGGCGCGCAGCATCGGGCCAGAGAGGCTCCAATTGATCGCGTCCTGCTTCTCGATCGTGCCCAGGCCCTCAATCCGGCGCCGGAAGATCGGGTTGTTGGTGATCAGCTTTTCGTATTCATCAATCTTGGGGCCGAACCAGTCGCAGAAATCGCGGCACTTCTCAAGCCAACCCCAGGGCAGGTCTGCTGCGACACCGCCGATGCGGAAATAGTTGTTGTTGATCAGCCGCTGACCGGTCGCTGCCTCCCAGAGGTCGTAGATCATCTCCCGCTCGCGGAAAATGTAGAAGAACGGCGTCTGGGCGCCCACGTCGGCGAGGAAGGGGCCAAGCCAGAGCAGGTGGTTGGCGATGCGGTTGAGCTCCAGCATCAGCACCCGGATGTAGCTGGCCCGTTTGGGCACAGGGATGTCCGCCATTTTCTCCGGAGCATTCACCACAACCGCTTCGTAGAACATGCCTGCCGCGTAATCCATGCGGCTCACATAGGGCACGAACATCACGTTCGTGCGGTTCTCGGCGATCTTCTCCATGCCGCGATGGAGGTAGCCGATCACCGGCTCGCAATCCACCACGTCCTCACCGTCCAGGGTCACCACCAGCCGCAGCACCCCATGCATGGAGGGGTGGTGGGGCCCGAAGTTGACCACCATGGGCTCCGTGCGCGTTTCCAGCTGCGTCATGGGAGCGACGGTTCGTTCAATGTATAAATCTTAGTTAGTCCTGGCCGCGTGCCTGCGCCGTTGTTCAGTCATGTGCCGGTGTTATCGGAGGCGGTGATGGACGCAGGCCGCCAGATGCCCCGTGCTGAGGGGCTGTTGATCGACGCCACCCTTGGCGGCGGCGGCCACAGCGCCCTGATGCTGGAACAACAGCCCGGCCTGCGGCTGATCGGCCTGGATCAGGACGCCACGGCCCGGGCAGCCGCTGCTGAGCGCCTGGCACCGTTCGGAGATCGGGTCACCATCGTCGCCACCAATTTTGCGGAGTACACCCCGCCGGAACCGGCACTGATGGTGCTGGCGGACCTGGGGGTGAGCAGCCCTCAGCTGGATGTGGCGGAGCGGGGTTTCAGTTTTCGGCTGGATGGCCCCCTGGACATGCGGATGAATGCCGTAGGTGATGGGGCAACAGCGGCGGAGCTGATTGACCGCTTGGAGGAAAACGAGCTGGCGGATCTGATCTACGCCTATGGAGAGGAGCGGTTGTCGCGCCGCATCGCCCGGCGGATCAAAGCCGACCTGGCGGTGCAGGGTGCCTATTCCGGCACTGCGGCCCTGGCCTATGCCGTGGCCGGTTGCTACCCCCCCCAGGGCACGCCGCGGAAGGATCCATCCCGCCACACGCACGTTTCAGGCCCTGCGAATTGCAGTGAATGATGAGCTGGGGGTGCTGGATCGTCTGCTACAGCAGGCACCTGATTGGCTGGAGCCGGGGGGGCTGGTGGGGATCATCAGCTTCCATTCACTGGAAGATCGACGCGTGAAGACAGCGTTTCTCAGGGACGAGCGGTTGGAACGGATCACGCGCAAACCTGTGGTCGCAACAGAGGAGGAAGAGGAGGCGAACCCCCGCAGCCGCAGCGCCAAATGGCGTTTGGCACGCAAGCGATTAATTGATTGATATCTATAGCGGATAGTGCTGAAAAAAAATCGATAAAGGTGTGGTGTGCTGAGGTGTTCGTTATAGATCAGCACTACTTGCAGACTTTAATTAGTACATATGGTGCCTATTGGACAATAAACGAATATTAAGTGTTTGCGGGTGAAGAGGATTGCCTTGAGTTGATTCGTCAGTGGTCTGATTGCATGGGATATTTCCAATCTTGTCTCCCAAGGTCATTCCAGTCTCATCGATGCGCAGGGATCTTGGTGAAAGCTTCGCGTTATGGCGAAAATTCGTCTTTTGGATTCTGGGAAATGCTGCTGCTTTAAAGCGAATTTCATACTTCCTGCGGCTGGTACCGAGCTTGACCCTGCCGAAGTCGACTCTATTGTACAGATTTTGGATCTGTATCGACGCTGAGGTTGCTTACAGCCTCTCATTGCATCAGAAGCCCGCCGAACTGTTGGAACTGCCCGAACTGCATGGCGCTCAGGTTACGAATTCGGAGCCGTTCGATCGGTGCTCGCTCATCTAGAGGAATCCCTCTTAACAAATGTCTCCCGCATCAGCGGATCACGGAAGCACCTCCCCAGTGGCGTGAAGTGATGATCAATGTCTGGCTGGGAGTGCTGTTGAGCGAGGGCCTTTTGAATGCCCCAGCGTGATCGGACTTGCGTCACGCTCGATTGATGACTGAATGTTGAATCAATGATCATCATGGTAATGTTAGGAAAGCCAGTGCTATTTTATGGTATTTACCTCTTTAAAAGTTTTTGGCGAACGCAATACCGGCACTAATTTTTTACAATCTTTCTTGCGACTTAACACCTCCTTGAAGGTTTTAAAAGGTGGTGACGGCGGTCGAGAAGATATTAAAAAGCAGTTTAAAGACTTCGTGTTGAAGCACGATATTAAGGATCCTTTTGCTCAAAAGCTGGTTATGGAATCATTGCTTGATCAGGAATCGACGAAGCGGAGTCAGATCAATTTTGGATGGAAACATGCAAATGTTTGCCCTAAGACGTTGTCGAAAGCCAGTGGGTTTGAAGATGTTTGCTTTGTATTTATTATTCGAAATCCATGGAGGTTCATATCCTCCTTACATCAAAAGCCATATAACCTCCTCCCAAAGCCTACGGATGATCTTTCACACTTCGTCCGATCTCCAATTTATGTTAATCAAAGGGATCGGTTGAGTAGTAGGCTGATCAAAAGTCCAGTTGAATTATGGAATCGCAAAGTCCGATCTTATTTTGAATTTAATCTAGTGCATCCAAAGCAATCTTTAATTGTCTATTATGAAAATCTTGTGCTATCTCCTGATGGATTTGCTGATCAACTCAGAAAGTATTGTACGGTCAATGAAAAAATAATTGTTCCGAACGATTCCTCAAAGAAACATCGTGGTGACACAAAAACATTTACTGAGTTTTGCCAAGAAGTACGTCGCTATAACCCTAGAAAAGTATTAGGTGAGGACATGTTTTCACTAATTGCAGCTCACTTGGATCGAGATCTGATCGCTCAAACTCCATATCAGGAATGTTTCGATATCTAAACGCGTGATTCCAATTCTTTTATACGTTCATTCGCGGTTTGAATCAAATATTTGGCTGTGGTGCATTTAAGCTCGATCAGATTCTTGTGATACTCAGATAAAATCTCATGTTGCTTCAATTTCTTGCCATCCACTTCATGACTTGAGGACGAGTTGAGCCTGGCCGCATCTTTTACAAATATCTGAGACCAATTAGTTGGCAGTTCCATGAAATCTAGTTCTCCAGCGCTTGCAAGATAATGAAAATCATAATTAAGATATTCAGTCCTGATGATCACTTCTGGCAAGAGTTCATTGAGTGACTTTGCAATAGACTTTCCAGAAAAGTCGCAATCTAATTCACTGCTAAACCGTTCAATTTTATCTTGAGGCACAAGCATTGTCAGAATTCGAGCAGTGTATAAATCAGTACTTCGAGGTAGCCAGCTAACCTCACTTTGAGAGTTTCTGCCTGGGAATGAGAGGGCTAGGTCTAAAAAATGAGAGAAGCATGATTTGGTTTTTTTTCCATATATTTTCTCGGCAAGACTCGGATTTGAGATCCTTAACTTATTGCTGAATCCCCCTTTTCCATCAAGGCCATATGACCATAATGAAAAGTAGTAATCGAATGGATCTCTGATTGTGATGATTTTAGATTTAGATGTTGATTTCTTTTGTATGCCGTGTTTCCGGTCTTTAGAAAATGCTGCTTGCCCGTAAATCTCAATTAGTTTTTTTGAAAGGAATGTCGATCCTGTCTTTTGTACTGTAAGATAAATCCAAGCCTTTGTTTGAAGCACTTATAAAAAAATTAACTATACATTAATTGTCCTAGCTAGCGTTGTCAAGCATGCTAACTGCTGATGCGTGGCGTCAAGGCAGTTTGCTTGGCATGCAGCGTCCTATATTGGCATTGAATCAAATCATTTGAGCTAATATAGAAAGTACCGTAATTAAGACATGAATATCCGTCAAGCCGTTGCTCTTCAAGATGTTGAGAGCCTGCAAAACTTGCTGCATAAAGACTCTAACCTTCTACGTCTTTCAAAAAGACATTCTCTTGCCTGGCAGGCTTTTTCTCTTTTAATGCGCAATAAGTTATATGGTGATGCCGATAAGATTGCAGAAATACTTCTGCTATCAAATTCGGATAATATTCAATTATATATTTGTCGATTGAAAGCCTTGCGCTCCAAAGCGAATCTTTCGGAATTTGAATCATTGTTGAGGCGTGCTTTGAGATTCAAGCCGGATAGTTACAGCTTGCTTTGGATTGGTGCGAGAGGATTGCAGATGATGGGTCGCTATGAATTAGCGCTGCAGTATGCGAGAAAATGTATGAGCAAGAAGAAGGCTAACTCCAAGGTTTGCACTGCGGTCTTGGAAACTCAATTAGCATGCGGGGTGTTCGAGGATTCTGACGATATTTTCTTAAGGGCCTTTCGGATGGTTGAATCTCAAGTAACCAATAAGATATCGTCAACGAAGAGGAAATCTAATTTAGAGTCAAAGCTTCTCACGGCAAAGCGCGGTATCCAGAAGCTTAAGTTTCAACATTTAAGCGCTCATCGAATTCTGGAAGCGCGTTCGCTCTGGCGTGATCGGTCTATACCTAAATCTTACCGCTGCGATGTTATTTGCATTGCTTCAGATGAAGCGCCTTATCTTCACGAATTCGTTCACCACTATCTCTTTCTTGGTTTTTCTAATATATTCATTGGTATTAACAACTCAAGCGACAAGACCTACGACTTTGCCCTGCAGCTTGCAGCTGCTGATCCCCGGATTCATGTTATCAGCACTGATGATGTTCATGTTGAGTTGACACAGAGAAGTTCGTATTCAAAGCTTTATCATTATGCCGCTTCGGTGACACATTCATCATATTGCTTGTTTGTAGATGTTGACGAGTTCTGGGTGGCTCAGCCCTTTCCCATGAAGGTTGAATCGTATTTAGAGAGTTGCAAGGGTTTTGATTGTTTATCCTGTAACTGGGTTAACTGTTTTCATGAGGATCAATTCTCAGCCCCATTATCCAGGGGTCTTGATTTTCGCTTGAAAAGCAGTGTAAAAAGCTTTGTTGCCTACCGATCTGACCTTGTTGAGCTGCGTTGTCATGCGCCTGTGTTTCGACAATCTTCTGCCCGAGTAATTGATGCTGTAGGTAATCCTCAAGACTTAAATTTGACAGAAATTGGATTTGAGGCACCAGGTGCTATCGTGCCTTCCGAAAAACAATTTTATTCTAAATCCCATACTTCTGTTGTACTGCATCGTCATAATCGCTCTGTACTCGAATACTCATATCGTATGTTCAAGCCCCATGCTAACCAAGTCAAATATATTGGAGGAAAGTCGGATCCAATTCCATTTAAGGAGAACAGACCAGGCTGTAACAGGATAACTGGCATTAGCATATCGCCTGATTTTATCGATACTATTTTACCAGTTGATATGAAGTCTGATTATCATCAATCACTAGATAATTTTATACAAGGTTCAGGAGCTGCCCATGAGATAGAAAAATCTCGATTGCAAATTTCTGATCAGGAAATCAAGAGACGAATCTCAGAACTTGACCAAAGTACCCTTTTACGATGCCGGTCGGTTTGGGAAAAGGGCTTTTCAGGCACCCCCTATCTGGAGCTATTACAGGACCGTTGCGACCAGAATTATGGCATGAAATAATATTCATTGTTCAGTTCATGCGATTTTCTATGATTGTTAAATGAGTCCTATTTTGCCCAGGTGAGTCTTGTTGTCGCCATCAGAATACACCCTCAATTGTGCTTCATTTCCCCTAAAGGAATTCTCGCCGAGACGATCTTTTGATTGATTACCACGTCCCGAGTATGAGCATGTTCCCGCTTCGGTGATGTTCGTGTTTATGCGGTACTAGCTGTACAACATAGGGTTAACTCCTCTTTCAGACGCTTTCTCCAAGGCATATGGATGATTCGTGTAAAGTGGATCAGTTAGATCTTGTAAAAAAGCCTTTTGAACGGTCTTCAACCTCTAATTCTGTTCACCAAAACGCCCGTTTCTGAATCAGGACGAACGGCGTATGAGATACGAAATAAGGCGGCTTTTGCAGCGATCCGCGACGATGGATCGGTCGTGACATGGGGTGATCCAAAGACTGGTGGTGATTCCAGTAAGGTCATTGATCAGCTTGATGCTGATGTTGCACAAATTTTTGCGACTCGTAAAGCATTTGCTGCGTTGAAGACAGATGGTTCAGTTATTACATGGGGTGATAGGAGGCAAGGCGGAAATAGTGAAAACGTCAAACCTCTCCTGAAAGGAGGAGTGGTGAATATCTTCTCTACGGGCACTGCCTTTGCCGCTTTAAAGGACGACAAGACTTTGGTTGTTTGGGGTGATCCTGAAAGAGGAGGAACCTTTGGGGAAGTCTCACAAGAAAATATCAATAATGTTGAATCAGTTGTGTCAACATTTACCGAGATTGACAATATGAGTGAAACTTTTGCGGCTCTTCGCGGCGACGGGAGTGTAATTACTTGGGGTAATCGAAGCGTGCGCGATGATAGTGATCTGGAATTGGTTGAGCGTTTGAATAACGTCTCGCAAATTATCGCGAATCATCAAGCTTTTGCCTTCCTGCTTGGTGACGGAAGAGTAAAAGTTATTGGTAACAAGACGTCCGGCGGTGAGTTGGGGCGAGTGAGTTATTCGGATGAAGTTGAGGATGACACAAAAGTGACATTTGATCGAGTATTCCCCAATGGTGATATCAGTCTTGAGCCCGGTCAGGAGTTATACAATGATTCAAAACGCTTGAAGAAGGGTATTGAAAAAGTTGTTCCCTCCTATAAGGCATTTGCGGCATTGAAAAAGAATGGATCCGTTGTGACATGGGGTCGTTATTATCAGGGCGGCGATAGTCGGGCGGTTCGCGATCAAATCAGTGGTGATGTCGTTGATCTTTTTTCATGCTGGACTGGATTTGCTGCCTTAAAGCGTGATGGATCTGTTGTGAGTTGGGGTGGTTGGCGAGAGGATCCAGACATTTTGCCTGCTGAGGTCACGTCAGAGCTCAGTTCAGGCGTCGTGTCGATCTACTCGACCGGTCAATCCATGGCCGCTCTAAAAAGTGATGGCTCTGTTGTGACTTGGGGAAAAGAAATAACCGGTGGAGACAGCTCCAATGTCTCCAGTCAGTTATCTTCGGGGGTTGTTGAGATTTTTTCTAATAATTCAGCATTTGCTGCTTTAAAGGATGATGGATCAGTTGTTGCCTGGGGCGCGCCAGCTAAAGGTGGTGACAGCAGTTCTGTAGAAACAAGCTTGCAATCGAATGTCGTGCATGTCTTCAGCTCCGGGACTTCGTTTGCAGCTTTGAAGGACAATGGCTCAATCGTTAGTTGGGGGGAAAATGCAGATCGATTCGTATCGCATGATGCCTCTCAGTTGGAGTCTGGAATTGTTTCCGTTTCTACCCCATTTTTCGACGATAAAACACAAGCAAACTTGGGCAACAAGATTGTATCGCTCATTGACGTGCGTCTCAATCTAGTTAATTCCGCTGCTAAGAATGTGTGGCTTTTTGGTTATGGAAATCCAGACGCATTTGGCGATCGGCGCAATAATGCTTTGACTGGTAATGATGGCAATAACCGACTTCTAGGTAAAAATGGTGATGATGTTCTCAACGGAAGACGTGGAGACGATCATCTCAACGGAGGCAAAGGGGTTGACCTGCTAACTGGGGGCAAAGGTTCTGACGTTTTCCGGCCTTCGAGGGGGCTAGATCGGGTTCTCGACTTTCAAGTCGGGATTGACCGTGTCCATGTCGATAGCATTGACGAAACTCAATTCAGAAAGATTGGAGATGGGCTTCTTGTGATTGATGGTTCCCGGAGGTTGCTTCTCGAGGGAGTAGATCTCGAGGTATCTGAAGTCTCGGCTGTTGATTTAATTGATAATATCTAGCTTCTCAAATAATGTCTATACTTTTCGATTGGTGTAATTTTCTGGCGTTTTGGTTGGCAAAGTCATTGCATCTCTTACTCAGTCTAAGGCCGGTTAACTGGCTGCACCGCTTCATCGATGATTCAAAGCGTGCCAAAACTGCGCCAACGTTGTTTGGTCGTGTTCTTGCGCTGACGCAAATGCGGGTTGATTGGACTGATCTCTCACCGGATCTTGTTGAAGGTCCGCAAGTCGATCACTGATTCTTGAGCAGGCCAGCTGCGTCGTCCTGGCCGAACAGTTGTCGGTAAGCGGCCCCTGTGATGCAAAGACACACCGGAGCAGCGGCCACCAGACCCACCACACAGGCCAACACTCCCAGCATCAGGATCAATACCTGCAGGATCAACAGGCCGAACACCTGCCACCACTGACCTTGCACCACGGTGATCCCGCGTCGAATCGTGGCGATTGGGTTACGGCCTTCCAGCAGGGCAATGAATCCGAGGAAGCTTTGGTTCACCTGGATGTAGGTGGCGAACAGCCAGCCCATCGCCACCGTCAGCAATGCCAGGGGGCTGTGGCTGAAATTCAGGGCCAGCTCCAGGGCGGCAGCACTGCCGGCGTCGGCCAGCTGCGGATCGCTTGGGTCCACCGTCAGAGCCAGATTCATCAGCGGAGCGAACACCGTCCAGGCATCGGCGGCATTGAGGGCCACGACGATCACCAGCAGGGCGATGGGCAGCAGCAGCAGGCCAAGCACCAGCTGTCGGCTGAATAGTCGCCAGACGGCAGCCCCGTTCCAGCGGGTGAAGTCTTCAAAGCGAGGGGCAGTGCCCCCCAGGGCAATCCATGAGCCGCGGATCAGGCCAACACCACCCCAAAGGTTCACCAACGTCGCCACCAGAGCACCCAGCAGGGGAATAACATTGGCCAACTGGGCCAGCAGCGTGCTGAGCAGCACAAAGCCAACGAAAGCCCAGGGAGCCAGGCGAAAGGCGCGCCAACCCTCTTGGATTGCGGTGCCAACGGAAAGCTCGGCCCTGCTGGTCATCGATCCGGGTCAATCGTCCGGACAGTAGGTAGTTCAGCTCTGAACTGCAGCAACGGCATCACCAATGGCGATCACAGCCTGATGAATGTCGTCGCTTGTGGTGTCGCGGCCCAGACTCAGTCGCAGGGATGCTTCGGCTTCGGCGCGCGTGCGACCCAGTGCTTGCAGCACGTGGGAGGGTGCGCCGTTGCTGCAGGCGGAGCCGCTGCTGCAGTTGAGCTGGGGCTTGAGGGCGCGCTGCAGGCGGCTGCCGCTCACCCCGGGCAGGGTGATGTTGAGGTTGTGGGCAAGCCTCGGGGCCAGGGCTCCGTTCAAGCGCACGCCAGGGATCTTGTGCTGCACGTCAGCCCAGAGCTGATCCCGCAGCGCCGAGAGCTCCTGCTGGCGTTGTTCTCGGTCTTGCATGGCCAGTCGCACGGCGGCGGCGAAGCCTACAATCAGGGCCGTGGGCAAGGTGCCCGCCCTGAGTCCCGCTTCCTGGCCACCACCCCATTGAAGGGGTTGCAGGGCAATTCCGTCTCGGATCACCAGGGCGCCAACGCCTTTGGGGCCATAGAGCTTGTGGGCGCTGAGGCTCATCAGGTCAACCCCCATGGCATCTGGTTCCAGAGGGATATGACCGAAGGCCTGGGCGGCGTCGCTGTGAAGGGTGACTCCGTGGTCGCGGCACACCGCGGCCAGGGCCGTCAGGGGTTGGAGCACCCCGATTTCGTTGTTGGCCGCCATCACGCTCACCAGCTGCGTCTCGGGGGTGATCGCCTGCCTTAGCTGCTCAGGGGTGATCAGCCCCTCGGGGCCCGGGGTCAGCAGGGTGACGCTGAAACCTTCCCGCTGCAGTTGTTGGAGCGGATCGAGCACGGCGTGATGTTCGGTGGCCACGCTGATCAGATGGCCGCTGCCCCTGGCCCGGGCATGGCCCAGCAAGGCCAGGTTGTTGGCTTCGGTGGCACCACTGGTGAACACCAGTTGCTGTGGCGTCACCGCCAGCGCATCCGCGATGTGCCGCCGCGCCAGGTTCACCGCCGCTGAAGCGGTCAGGCCCAGCCGGTGCTGACGGCTGGAGGGATTGCCCCAATCCTCGCTCCAGTAGGGCGCCATCGCCTCCACCACCTCCGCGGCGCAGGGCGTGGTGGCTTGGTAGTCAAAGTCGAGAGGACGGCGCGGCAGCTGGTTGATTCACGCTGTTGCGATCATGCTGGGCCACGTTGTTGATCACTGCATGGGTCTGCGATTCCCGACGGCTTGGACCGGCCTGGCGCTGTTGCTGGTCCCGATGGGGGCGGCTGCCATTGATCGCAAGGAGGTGTTGGAGCAGATGAAGAACTCCCGCCCCGCAGATCTCACCGTCCTGATCCAAAAGCCTGATGCCGGAGGTCTCCGCACCATCGGCATCTATGCAATCAAACCCAGCGCCGCTGATCCGAAAGTGCGGCAGTACAAGATCTGGGAGGAACTGCCGAATGATCTGAACATCTACTTCGAGTCTGTGAACTGCAGTGCCACCAATCCCCTGCGCGTCAAACGGACGTCCACGGCGGTTTACGTGCGCAATCTCAATCCGGGTGGTCCCGTGAGCGACACCAACCGTGAGGATCACCTGGTGTGGTGGGCAGCCTGTGTTCCCGAAGTGGCGGGAACCGAGCCTGCCAGCCTGCGCCAGAAGGCCCTGGATCTGGGCTATTCGACCCTGATTCCCGAACGTCAGCAGCAGTTACCCGCACTGGCTCCGAAGTCTCCCCGTCCATAGGCTTTCAGAAGAGCGATTCCGGCCATGACCGATACGCCCCTTCCCAGCACCGACGAGCAGGAGGCTCCTCCTCCGGTACCGCGGCTGCTGCTGGTGGATGACGAGCCTGGGCTGCGTACGGCGGTGCAGGCCTACCTCGAGGACGAGGGGTTTGAGGTGACCACGGCGGTGGATGGAGAGGAAGGTTTCAGCAAGGCGCAGCAGATGCTGCCGGATGTGGTGATCACCGACGTGATGATGCCGCGGTTGGATGGCTACGGTCTGCTGAAAAAGCTCCGGGCCGATGAACGCCTCGGCGGCACGCCGGTGATCTTCCTCACCGCCAAGGGCATGACGGCGGACCGCACCCAGGGTTACCTGGCCGGCGTGGATGACTACATCCCCAAGCCGTTTGATCCGGACGAGCTAGTGGCGCGGGTGCGCAACGTGGCCCAGCGACAGCAGCGGTTGTTGCAGGAGGCGGCCCGCTTTGCGGATACGGATATGGGCCAGATGGCGAAGCAGATCACCGAGATCCGCTCCTTGCTTGCTCAGGCCGAGGCCCTGCCCTCGAAGGAGCCGGTGGTGCATAGCTTCACCCCACGGGAGGCGAGTGTGCTGCAGCTGGTGGCGGAAGGATTGATGAACAAAGAGATCGCCCGTCAGCTGGAGACGTCGATCCGCAATGTGGAGAAGTACGTGAGTCGCCTGTTCAACAAGACCGGCACCTCCAGTCGCACGGAGCTGGTGCGCTATGCGCTGGAGCACCGTCTGGTGACTTGAAGCCAGCGGCGTTCAACGACGGCTGGACGTATCGCGACCGAGTGCCGGTAGGGGCAGCTGGTACTTGGTTGAGTTGTTGGCTGGCGGAGCGCTATCAGCATTCCGCTGGAGAGGTCTGGCGGCAAAGAATCCATTCCGGCGAACTGGATTGCAATGGGCAACGCTTGACGGCGGATCGGCGGCTGGCTGGCGGTGAAGCAGTCCTCTGGCGTCGTCCTCCCTGGCTGGAGGAGGCGATCCCCGATCAATGGGAGACGATCCATGACGACGGCGATCTGCTGGTGATCAACAAGCCTTCGGGTCTGCCGGTGATGCCTGGCGGTGGTTTTCTGCTCCACACGCTTACGGCACTGTTGGAGCCCACCGGTGCGCGGCCGGTGCATCGGTTGGGGCGGTTCACCTCCGGCTTGCAGGTGTGTGCTCGGGATCCGATGACCCGCGCGGCGCTGTCCAAACAGTTCAGGCCAGAGGGCAGCTGCCGCAAGGTGTATCAGGCCTGGGCCCAGCGGGTGCCGGGTTTGGAGCAGGGGCAGACCCTGACGGTCACCAATGATGTGGTGGAGCGGCAGCATCCTCTGCTGGGTTGGGTCTGGGGGCCGGAACCGCTCAAGCAGGAGCCGATCCGCAAACGCCTCACAGCTCGTTCCGAGCTGGAGCTTTTGGAGCGAACGGCTGAGGGCGATCGCTTGCAGGTGACGATCACCACAGGCCGACCGCATCAGATCCGCATTCATCTGGCACAGCTGGGCAGCCCGCTGCTGGGGGATCCGCTCTATTTGCTCAACCGGGAGATTTCGGCGACGGCAACCCCTGGCGATGGGGGCTATCGGCTGCATGCCTGGCAGCTTTCGGGTCTCCCTCACTTGGGGGAGACAACACTCCAGGTGGATCCCTCAGTTGAGGGAGATCAGGCCTTGCGGAATTCGATCAACCGCGAGAAGTAGAAGGGTGCTTTGTTCAGGCTGCGGCGCACCAGCTTGAAGCCACAGGCTTCCGCCGATTTGACGATGCCCTCTTCTTTCAAGGTGTAGGCCCGGGTGGTTTTGCTGGGGCCGGGGAACAGCTGGCCAATGCCCTTCAGCAGTGCCAGCAGCAGGGTGTAGGGCGCAAAGCTCACGATCAGGCGCTCTTCGGTGAGGCTGCAGAGGTGTTTCACCATTTCCTCGGCCGGTTGCTGGGGGTAGTGAATGAATACATCCAGGCAGCACACCGTGTGGAAGGAGCCGCTGAGGCTCTCCAAATCACTGGCAAAGAAGTTCAGCTTGCCCATGTCCAGACCAGCCGCGCGGGCGCGGCGGTCCGCCTCCTGCGCCATGGCTTCGGAGATGTCGCTGGCGCTGATTGAACCGGCCCCCATTTCGGCCAACGGCAGGCTGAGGCTGCCGACCCCGCAGCCGGCATCGCAGAAGCTCACCTCGTTGAGCTCGCCGCTGTCCTTGATCCAGGCCAGCACTTCATCCACGGTTTTCTGGTGGCCGATGCGGATGTTGCGCTGCACCTTGTTCACGTCATCGCTTTCGCTGTAGATGCGATTCCAGCGATCGAAGCCCGTGGTCTCGAAGTAGCCCTTCACCTCCTGCTTTTCGGCCTGTTTCTGCTCCAGCAGTTGATCGGGGGCCATCGAAGGTGGGTCGTGTTCGGCGGGATCTTAAGCAGCGCAGGCCCAGTGGAGCTCCCCCTCGCGTTGGCTCCAGCGCAGCAGGTTGGTCAGCCGCTGGCCCACCAGCGCGTCGTTCAAGGTCCCAGCGGTGCCGATCACCCGTCGTGGTGCGACCGTGGCTCCCCAGATTGCTGCGCCTGCTGCGCCGCTCCAGGTCGCCAGCCGTTTCACCCCCTCCAGCTGCGGCAGGGTCACGCCAGCCAGGGTGCCGTCCTCCAGCCGGCAGGTGCCGTTCTGCACCAACAGCACCCTTTCGTCCCAGCGATGCTCGCCATCCGCCAGGCCGTAGGGGGCCAGGGCATCGCTCACCAGCACCAGCTGTTCCGGCGCCAGCCGTTGCAGCAGCACCGCCATCGTCGGATCGACGTGCACCCCGTCGGCGATCAGGCCCAGGGCGATGTCGCCGCGGCGGCAGGCTTCCCCCACAGGTCCCGGAGCCCGGTGGTGCAGGCCTGGCATGGCATTGAAGGCATGGGTGAGCATCCCCACGCCCTGCTCAAAAGCCTGCCCCGCCTGTTCTGCTTTGGCGGCACTGTGGCCCAGGGCCACGGTGATGTTGCGTTGACGCAGCGCGCTGATCACAGTGTTGGCCCCCGCAAGTTCCGGCGCCAGGGTCACCAGGGCGATGTCGGATTCAAATCCCCTGATGCGGTGGTCCAGGGCCTCCAGGCTGGGCGCTGCCAGATGCTCGATCGGATGGGCCCCGCGGCGGGCCTCCGCCAGAAAGGGGCCCTCCAGATGGGCTCCCAGCAATCGGCAGCGGCCCGGTTGGTGCTGCAGTCGCGCCTGGTGCAACACCGCCAGGGCCTGGCGAAGTGGGGCGATGCCGCAGGTCACCAGGGTTGGAGCGATGGCCTCGACTCCATCGGCCCAGAGCAGCTCCAGCAGCCCGATCAGCCGCGGCAGATCCGTCGCGCTCAGTTCCGGGAAGGCCAGGCCGAGCCCACCGTTGATCTGCAGGTCCATGCCGCGGGGGCTCAGCCAATCTCCGTGCCAACTCGAGCCAGGGCAGGTTTCATCGTCAATCTGGGGCTGGATTTCGACGATTCGGCCCTCGTCGTTGAGGCCGATCCAATGGGGTCGCTCCGTCTCGCTGCCGAGGGGTGCGGGCAGGCGCACATCGGTGATCCGTCGCATCAGGTCTGGCCGCCTGGGCCGCTGCGGGAGACGATGACAGTCTTGCCGGTCTTTCTCGTGACGACAGTTTTTCCCCGCGTGGCCGTGGTGATGGGCAGTGATTCCGATCTGCCGACCATGGAACCGGCCGCGGCGATCCTGCGGGAACTGGGGGTTGAGGTGGAGGTGCGGGTGTTGTCAGCCCACCGCACACCGCTGGAAATGGTGGCCTTTGCCCAGGCGGCCCGCACTGAGGGATTCGGTGTGATTGTGGCCGGTGCCGGTGGTGCCGCCCATCTGCCGGGGATGGTGGCGGCCCTCACCACCCTGCCGGTGATCGGTGTTCCCGTCCGAAGCCGTTCTCTGTCCGGGGTGGATTCGCTGCACTCGATCGTGCAGATGCCCGGTGGTATTCCCGTTGCCACGGTGGCCATCGGCGGTGGCCTCAATGCCGGATTGCTGGCTGCTCAGATCCTGTCGGTGGCAGACGAGGCACTGGCGGCCCGACTGGCGGACTACCGCCGCAGGTTGCACGATGCAGTGGCAGCCAAGGATGCCCGTCTGCTCGATCTCGGCAGTACGGCCTATCTCGACGGCATGTCGACCCCTTGAACCTCAACGCGATGACCTCCTGGCCGGCCTGGCTGCGTCTCGGATTGGTGCTGCCGCTGCTTGGGGTGAACGCCTTTGTGCTCAAACGGGTGCTGGTGCAGTTCGCACCGTTCCCCGGTTTGTTCCTGACGGCGGCCTTGATCGCGTTTCTGCTCGACCTGCCCTGCCGCTGGCTGATGGGGCGAGGCCTCTCGCGCATCGGTTCCATCACCATGGTGATGCTGCTCACCGTGGGCCTGCTGGTGCTGGCGGCCGTGGAGCTGGTGCCGCTGTTGATCGCGCAGCTCAGTCAGCTGATCAGCGCCTCGCCGGCATTGCTGGCAGCGGCTGAGGCCTGGATCAACCAGGGGCAGTCCTGGGCCATCAACCATGGTTTACCCGCGGACTTTGCCGACCTCAGCAGTGATCTGATCTCCCAGATCAGTCGGGTGGCCACCCAGTTCAGCCAACGCCTCCTCGGGATTCTCGGGGCCACGGTGGGCACCACGATCAATGTGCTGATCATCCTGGTGCTGGCAGTGTTTCTGCTGCTTGGCGCCGACTCGATCGCCGCGGGCCTGCTCGAGTGGCTGCCGCTCCCTTGGCGTGGATTGGTGGGCTCAACGCTGGAGCGCACCTTCCGCGGCTACTTCGCCGGTCAGGTGGTGCTGGCCCTGATCCTCAGCGCTGGACAACTGGTGGTGTTCACCGTGCTGGAGATCCCCTACGGCGTGCTCTTCGCCGTGCTGATTGGCTTCACCACGTTGATTCCCTATGCCAGTGCCCTGACCATCGTGTTCGTCAGCGCTGTGCTGGGCGTTCAGGACCCCCGCACCGGGATCGAGCTGCTGGTGGCGGCCATCGTCGTCGGCCAGATCGTGGATCAGGTGATCCAACCGCGACTGATGGGCAGCATCGTGGGGCTGCAGCCCGCCTGGTTATTGATCGCCCTGCCGATCGGCTCCCGGCTTGGGGCCATCCTCGGTGTGGGCGATCTGTTGGGTCTGCTGCTGGCGGTGCCGGTGGCCAGTTGCGTCAAAAGCCTGGCTGACGCAGCCCGGACCGGCGTCAAGCCGCCGGAATCACCCCCCGTTCCTGCAGGGCCTTGATCACCAGGTCAACCGATTCAGCCAGCTCCTGGCTGCCGGTGTCGATCTTCAGTTCTGCGGCCTGTGGCGCTTCGTAGGGGCTGGAGATGCCGGTGAATTCCTTGATCTGGCCGGCACGAGCCTTGGCGTAGAGACCCTTGGGATCGCGGGATTCGCAGACCTCCAGATCCGCGGCGCAGTGGATTTCGATAAAATCACCGTCGTCCACCAAGGCGCGGGCCTTGTCCCGGTCGGCGCGGAAGGGGGACACGAAGGCCGTCAGCACGATGACGCCCGAGTCCAGGAACAACTTGGCCACCTCGCCGATGCGACGGATGTTCTCTTCGCGATCGGCATCGGAAAAGCCCAGGTCCTTGCAGAGGCCGTGGCGGACGTTGTCACCATCCAGCACGTAGGTCGCCAGGCCCCGTTGGAACAGAGCGGCGTTGACGGCATTGGCCAGGGTGCTTTTGCCGGACCCGGAGAGCCCGGTGAACCAGAGGATGGCGCTGCGATGACCGCGCTGCTCAGCCCGTGCAGCCCGATCCACCGAAGCCTGGTGCCAGGCGATGTTGGTGGACGCCCCCTGGTTGGTGAGCTCTCCGTAGGTGGGGCTGGCGGACATGGGGACGGGCTGAAGTGGGCGCCATTCTCCCTTAACCACCAGCGCGCTTTGGGCGGTAGCCCTCCTTGGTCAGCAGGTCCAGGGCCAGCTCCACCTGATCCCCCTGCAGTTCGATTACGCCGTCCTTGGCGGTGCCGCCGCTGCCGATCCTGGTTTTCAGTTTCTTGAGCAGGGCCTTGAACCCAGCTGCGTCCAGCTCCAAACCGCGAATCATCGTGACGGTCTTGCCGCCCTTGCCGCCACGGGTGGGCTGCACGCGCACCATTTGCTGTGTTTTCGGCGTCAGCTCGGTCGCCGGGGTCGTTCGCTGCAGACTTTCACTGGTGCTGAATTCCTGCCAGCCGCCCTTTGGCATCTGCCCTGTCTCAACATTGGCCCATTCTCAATGACTAACACCGCAGAATCGCCTCGCTGGGCCGACTCCAGTCGTGGCCTTGGCCGTTTGATCGAGGCTCTGATCCGCATCAGCTTGTTCAGGTGCCCCCTGTTCTTTCAGGCCCGGCAACTGATCATTCGAACGGCCGAACGCAACGGGATTCTTTGGCGTCAACGCCGGGAGCATCTGCGGAGGGTGGCGCAACCGCTTGTAGCCATTAGCACCACCCTGGGCCTGAAACCACCGGCCTACTACTGCGCTCGCTTCCATGCTTACGAGCAGGGCAATCTCTGCTTGCAGGCCGCTGCTGAAGCCGAGCAGGCCACCGATGCAATGGCGCTGAGGGTCTGGCCGGAGCAGCAGCTCACGCCAGACGATGCACAACAAAAACTGCGTGACGCCATCCATGTTGCTGTGGAGCCGCTTCTGAATGCACGGCTACACCAGGTGCTGGACCTCGGCTGTTCCGTGGGTGTCAGCACCCAGGCGCTTGCGCGTTGGTTGTTCAGTCGGGCCGAAAAACAGTCTGAGTCAAGGCCAGTCGTGATTGGACTGGATTTATCACCTCAAATGTTGGCTGTGGCCCGGGTGCGTGACAGCGAGGGTTTTGTGTCGGAATGGCGTCACGCAGCAGCAGAAGCGACTGGGCTTGAGGAGGGATCCATCGATTTGATCAGTCTTCAGTTCGTTTGCCATGAATTGCCTCAGTCGGCCACCCGCGCGGTGCTTAGGGAGGCGGCGCGGTTACTTCGTCCTGGCGGTGTTCTGGTGATGGTGGATCAAGATCCGTCGTCTTCTGTGCTCCAGCGCCTACCCGCTCCAGTGGCAACACTGCTCAAAAGCACTGAGCCTTACATCGAGGGTTACTTCAGCCTTGATATGGCTGCTGCATTGGCTCAAGCTGGATTTCACGATTTCAGCATCAGCGCCTGCGACCCACTGCATCGTGTCATCGCGTGCCTACGCTGACACATCGTTTTGCTGTGGATCCCCTGTGACCAGCACCCTGCCGAACGCCAGCACTCCGGATCCCGCCAGTCTGCAACCTTCCGTGCGTCCTGGAGCCCACGGACGCTTCGGTCGCTTCGGTGGGCAGTACGTTCCGGAGACCCTGATGCCGGCCCTGGCGGAGCTGGAACAGGCGGCGGCCCAGGCCTGGAACGACCCAGCCTTCACCGCAGAACTCAACCAGCTGCTCAAGAACTATGTCGGTCGGGCCACACCTCTCTATGAAGCTGAACGCCTCACGGCCCATTACCGCCGCGCCGACGGCGGCCCCCGCATCTGGCTGAAGCGTGAGGACCTGAATCACACCGGAGCCCACAAGATCAACAATGCCCTTGGTCAGGCGTTGCTAGCCCTGCGCATGGGCAAGAAGCGGATCATTGCGGAAACCGGTGCCGGCCAGCACGGGGTGGCCACCGCCACCGTCTGCGCCCGTTTCGGCCTCGAGTGCGTGATTTATATGGGCGCTGAGGACATGCGCCGTCAGGCCCTCAATGTGTTCCGAATGCGCCTGCTGGGGGCCACGGTTCAACCGGTCACGGCCGGCACCGCCACCCTCAAGGACGCCACCAGCGAAGCGATCCGCGACTGGGTCACCAACGTGGAATCCACCCACTACATTCTCGGTTCCGTTGCTGGCCCGCATCCCTACCCCATGCTTGTGCGGGATTTCCATGCCGTGATCGGCCAGGAAGCCCGTCAGCAGTGCCGCGAGGCCTTCGGGCGCCTGCCGGATGTGCTGATGGCCTGCGTGGGCGGTGGCTCCAATGCCATGGGGCTGTTCCACCCCTTCGTGGAATGCACCAATGTTCGTTTGATCGGTGTCGAGGCCGCCGGTGATGGCGTGGCCACCGGTCGCCATGCCGCCACGATCACCGAAGGCCGCGCCGGGGTGCTCCATGGCGCCATGAGCCTGCTGCTCCAGGACTCCGACGGCCAGGTGCAGGAAGCCCATTCCATCAGTGCTGGACTCGATTATCCCGGCGTGGGTCCAGAGCACAGCTATCTGCGTGAGATCGGACGGGCCGAGTACGGCGCTGTCACCGATCAGCAGGCCCTGGGTGCCCTGCGTCTGGTCAGCGAGCTGGAGGGCATCATTCCCGCCCTGGAGACTGCCCACGCCTTCGCCTGGCTGGAGCAGCTCTGCCCCACCTTGCCCGACGGCAGCGAGGTGGTGATCAACTGCTCCGGTCGTGGCGACAAGGACGTCAACACCGTGGCCGAAAAGCTGGGGGATCAGCTCTAATTCGGCTCAGTTGAGCAGCAGGTCGAGGTGGCGGGCTACCCGCTGCACGGCGGCGTGAGCGGTGGCGTAAGCCATCCGCATCGGACCCACCAACGCCACCTGACCCACCCCTTCCTGACCGCAGCGATATGGGGCCTGGACCACCGAACAGGCTTGCAGGGCCTTCTGGGGATGCTCCTCACCGATCCAGACGCCCGGTTGATCGGTGGCGCTCACCACGGCACAGGGCTGGTCATCAATCAGCTCCAGCAGTGGCCGCAGCTCTGCCGTGCTGTGGAATTCCGGCTCGGCAACCAGCCTGGAGAGGCCATGCACCACGAGGGGCGTCTCGGGTGACATCGATGGATGGTCCAGTGCGCTGCGCAGCACGTCGCCACTGCGTTGCAGCTGGGGTGGCAAAGACCGCCAGTTGATGCTGCCGTCCTCCAGTTGCTGATCGGTCCAGCGCTCTATGGCCGTCAGTTCGTCGCTGGCACCGGGCGGTAGGCGCAGGTTGAGGTGGCTGGCGCGGCCGCTGTCCTCCACCAGCATCACCAGCAGCCGATCACCGCTCTGCACCAGGCGGATGGCCTCCAGCTGTGCGCGGGGTTGCTGCGGGCGGGTGATCAGGCTCATCAGCCCGGTGAAGTCGGTCAGGCGCCGGGCCAGTTGCTGCAGCAGGTCGTCCAGTGCTGCCCAGCGCAGGCTCAGGCCTGTGAGTTCCCGCTCCAGGTGCTGCACAGCCACCCCCGGTTCCGGCAGCAGGTCGTCCACATAACAGCGGTAGCCCAGGGCGCTGGGAATGCGGCCCGCTGATGTGTGGGGCTGGGTCAGCAGACCCCGTTTCTCCAGGGCACCCATGGCCGAGCGGACCGTAGCGGAGCTGGCGGGAATACCGAATCGCTGCACCAGCGTGCGGCTGCCCACCGGTTCCATCGTGTCCACGTAGTGGTGCACCGTGGCCTGCAGCACCTGTTGTTGCCGGGCGGACAGCGGTTTCATCAGTAACGGGGAACCGACGAATCCACGTGCACGCTCCAGGCATCAATTCCCCCCTCAAGGTTCCACACCTCCAGCTCCGGCATCTGTTGCAGCAGCCACAGTCCGAGATGGAGGCTGCGCACGCCCGCATGGCAGATCACCACCACCGGTCGGCCATCCGCCATCTGTTGCGGTACGGACTCCAGCCAGGCGTCGGAACGGCTCAGAGGCCAATGCAACACGTCCGCAGGGAAGCGGGCCAGATCCAGTTCCGCGTCCTCCCGTACGTCCACCAGCAGGGGATCGGGACGGTCGTCCTGCAGCCAGGACTGCAGATCCCGGGCCTGAATCGGTCGTGGGGTGAGCGCTTCCATGGCGCCATTCTGCGGTGATGGACAAAGATGACGTCATCCGACACTGCAGGCCCATGCAGGCCCGCTCCTTTCTGACGGCCCTGGCCGCTGCCCTGCTCTCCCTGGTGCTGGTGACCACCGGCTTGCTTTGGGGGCTGGAACGGCGCAGTCCGCTGCACCTGGTGGATCAACCGCTGCAACTGCCGCGAGCGGCCCGTTTTGTTCCCCGTGATGCCGCCCTGTCCGTGCATTGGCTGGCCGACAGTGCGCGTCTTCCGGCCTATGCCCAGGCTGTGGCGCCGCCGCGGCAGCGGCGGGCGGCCCGGGACGGGATGCGTCAGTGGCGTGATGGTGCCTTCGCGTTGGCAGGGCTCGACTTCGACGCCGAACTCGCCAGCTGGGTTGGTCCGGACCTCAGCCTCACCCTGCTGGATGCCAGTGATACGCCGGGTTGGGTGCTGGCGTTGACGAGCACGGACAGCGATGGGGCCCGCCGCTTTCTGCAGCGCTTCTGGCAGACCCGCAGCCTGGCGGGAACCGATCTGCAGATCAGCAGTTACCGCGGCATGGGACTGATCAGTGGCCGTGGTGCCCTGGTGGGACGGGACCCGCAGCCTCTGGCGACGGCCCTGATTGACGATGACCTGGTCCTGTTGGCCTCGGGGCGGGGGGTGCTGGAGCGAGCCCTGGATGTGTCTCAGCTGCAGGAGCAGCATCAGCTCGGGGATGCGCAGCTGGGGCGGGACATTGCTGAGCTGGACCATGGGATGGCATTGATCACGGCATCCCCTGATGCATTGAGGCGGTGGTTTGAGCTGCCATCGGCCCTGAGCGGGCTGGAGGGGATGGTGGCTGCCCTGCAGGCGGACAACGCTGATCTGCTGGTGGAGGGCCGGCTGCGCTGGCAGGAGCGGATTGACGCTGCACCCTGGACTGTCCAGCAGGATCTCGTAGGGGGTTCAGGCGGTCGCGCCAGCCTGATGGCTCAGCTGCAGGACCCAAGCCGTCTGCTCGATCCGGATGAGCTTCACCCCCTGGCGCAGTGGCTGGGTCCCGTTCTCAAGCGGCACCTTGCTCAACAGCCGGCGGCCCTGGCTCTGCTGGAGCTGGATGAAGGGCCATTGCTGCTGCAGCAACAGCCCGAGGGCTGGCTGCTGGCCACAAGCCATAGCCAGCCTGAGCTGTCAGCGGTGGACGACCAGCTCAAGGCCCAGGGTCTGGCCCAGTCCGATCTGAGCGGTGATGGTGAATCGATTCAGGTGTGGACCCGTCTGAAGCGGCAACGGGGCCGCAGCGCTGGTGTGGAGGCCAGCCTGGCGGTGGCGCGATCCGCTGACAGCGATCGCGATTGGTGGGGTGAAACCCTGCCATCACTTGTGCAGCGGCAGGACAGTCGGGCTTTGGAACCACGCGTGCAGCAATGGCGCAACCTCAGCAACCACCAGTCCAACCCGGCCCAGTCATTGATGCTGGCTTCCAAACCGGCCCGAACCGTGCTAGCGGACTGGCAGCCCTGGACCTTGCTGCAGGCCATGGCTGGACAGACCCTTCAGCCACGGATCCAGGGGCTCAGCCTCAGCCTGGAGGCCGATCGTCAGGATGAAGGCCGGTCTGTTCTTCCTCTGCATGCCCGACTCGAGCTTGGTTGAGCTGGTGCTGCTGCGCCACGGCATCGCCGTCGAACGGGTTGAGGGGCGAGATGCCTCCGATCGGCCGCTGACGCCGAGGGGACGCCGCCGCACCCAGGCGGTGATGGAGGCATTGGTGGCGGGTGGTCTGCGGCTGGATCGGTTGGTCACCAGTCCTTATGACCGGTCGCTGGAGACAGCACAGATCGCACTGCAGGCTGGCCTGGCCCCTGTGCTGGACAGTGACGAGCGGCTCTGCCCCGGCGGACCTGTCGCTGAGGTGCTCAACGACCACAGCGGTTGCGTTGCCCTGGTGGGCCATGAACCGGACCTTGGCTTGTTGGCCTGTGACCTGCTGGGGCTGCCGCCTGGATCCCTGCGGATCCGAAAGGCCGGAGTGGTGCAGCTTCGGTTCGGGCCTGGGGGCTGGACGCTCGAGGGCCTGCTGCGGCCGAAACTGCTGCTGGGCAGCCTGGGAATCTGAGCCGGCCGGCTTAGGTTTGCCAACAGCGACGACGCGGCGGTGGCTCAGAAGCAGTCAGGGGACCTGCGCCATGCGCGGACAGGCATCGAACTTCGACCCGGTCTGGATGGTGTACCGGCCACCCAGTCCGCCATCTGTGACATCGATGGCGAGCAGGGGCTGTT